>NZ_JBNHEP010000298.1:15653-56455 GCF_050015995.1 Dapis brunnea BLCC-M229
CAGATATACAGATTCAAAACTATTGCGCAATAGTTCCGAGGAATTTTCCAGATAAGAGTATCTTCTCAACATCTACCCTAGAGAGTAAATTAAATATCATTTCCCTTTTTGATTAATAATTTCACCTATAAAAGATGAGTTATAGATAGAAAACTATCGCGCTACACTTTTATATAATTTTCCTAGCTTATTTTAAAATATACTAACCAAAAAATGTTTCGCAGAATTTGGCAATGGCTAAAAAGTTTATGGGAAAAACTTTTGGGGTTATTCTCTCAACCTCAAACAAACTCTTCAGAAACTCAACCACTCTCTCAGTCTCCTCCACCTTTAACAGATACAGATTATGATTTTCTCTTCGGTCAACTTTTAGAAGGTATTACCCAAGGTTGGTCTCCTGAAAGAGTAAAGAATTTTTTTGACGACCTGGGAGAGCGAGGTAAACCTGAACTTTGGCAAGAATGGCTACAACGATTTGGAGAAAGATTATTAGCATCCCCGAAACCTAATGATGAGTTAGCTCAGAGAATGGTTAGTTTTGCTACCTTGACTCGATTGCTCCCTTCTCTAGAATCTCTGGGAAATCTAGCTAATAATATTGGAACTGAACTTTTAAGTCGGGATGATAGTGGAGCAATTTGGGAATATGATGGGCCTGATGCTGTTGTCTCCTCTCCTTCTCAACCACCTTTAGGAGAAAATCAAGAAAATGAAGCTTTGGAAAATTTGGTGGTTAAGCTTCAGGAAGACCCAAATTTATTTGCAACTGTTGCGCAACAGTTAGGTATACAGACAAGTGACCCAAGAGTAGTTATTCAGGGAATGGTTAATCAGCTTGGGGTAGGAGTGAAAGATCTGCAACAGTCTGCCGAGCAAAATTCGGAAATATGGGCTAAGTTGGGTTTAGAGCAAGCAAAAGCTGGAGACTTAGCTGGGGCAGTTGATAGTTGGGAAAGTGCTTTAGCTTTGAAGCCTGATTATCATCAAGTTTGGTACAACCGAGGCAAAGCATTACTACAGTTAGAAAGATGGTCTGAAGCGATCGCCAGCCATGACAAAGCTTTAGAAATTAAGTCTGATGACTATTTAGCTTGGAATAACCGTGCAGAAGCTTTGGGAAAATTGGAGAGATGGCAAGAGGCAATCGCTAGTTGTGACAAAGCTTTAGAAATTAAGGTAAATTATTATTTGGCTTGGTATAATAAGGCTAATTTTTTGGTTAGTTTGGGAAATTTTACAGAAGCGGTTAATTGTTATGACAAGGCATTAGAAATTAAGCCTAATTTTTATGATGGTTGGTATGAGCGAGGAAATGTTTTGAGAGATTTGGGTTTGATGGAAGAGGCGAATAAAAGTTGGGAGAAGGCAAGGGAAATTAAACCTGAGTAAGTTATCCTGATAGTTTTTTCTTTTTGCCCTAATCTAAAAAGGTAGCCAAATTCTTACAGAGTTATTTGTACCTAATTCGTCATCAGTATAGCTACTAACAGTTACTAAAAAGTTGCCTAGCATCATAACTAAATATCAGCTTTCTAATTGTACCTTGCTTGCTTGGAATAGTCGTAACTTCCTCTTGAGAAGTCAAATTCCAAATTTTGATATTTGAGTCATAACCACCAATTTTGACATCCTCCCTACGTTGCGCTGACGCGACAACGCGGGATTCCCTAACATCACTGATAGGGGCTTTCTGCTGCCTCTTGCAGAGGAGCTGCGCTTTTCATGTCGCGTAGCGAAACATAGCACCCGCCTCCGAGGCCAAACCTCTTTCTGGTCTTACGGTCGCTCCACAGACTGACACTGCTAGCCCAGCAGCCTAGTTTGACTTACCATAACACACTATTGTAAAAACCGCTCTTATTGATTGGTTTTCCCATGCGACGCTCCCCTAATAGCTGCCGCTAGGCTCCGCCAACGGGAGAGCGCGGGTCTTCAACCAACTCGGAAACTGCGGTATCACTATCATTATCTGAGTTATGCCTGCAATAGTGTTTCATGATCCTAATGGACTTTTGGTTTGAAATTCCTTGGTCTTCAAAGACATGAATATACTCCCTGTTAAAACCGTAGCTCACTAAAGTCTTACTATCTCGGCTAAACGCAACCTCAGAAACAGGGCTATTTGTAATTCATCTTTAGACTTAGCAGAAACTCTCACCACATCACCTTGAATAGATGCTTAAACTTTTTTCAATTCATCTCATCCTTAGAGAGTGAATGCACAAGCAAAAATTAAGACAGCGTATTGAATTAATCTTCGGTATTTTCGGTGGGTTACGGCTCCCAGTTAAGAGTTTGCGGAGCAACTCATAAGTATTGTCGCCGACTTGAATTGGCGACAGCCGTTTCGCTCTGGGACATATAAAGCGTTTGCGTTAGCGCAGCTCCTCTGGAAGAGGCAGCATTCCGTAGGAAAGCTTTGCGCCAGTAAAACCAACCCTAAGCCTAGATTCAATATTCCTTTTAGAAACAGTCTCTTAATCAACTTAGTAATTTTTTTATGTATTTGTTGACTAATGTCTTTTTGCAGTTTAACCTCTATTTTGAGAATCATATCATGTTCAGTTTATCTGACCATAATATCAGAAATCAGCATAAAGAAAGATTTGCATTCAATATAGGTAGTAAATACGTTATTCTATAAGCGGATTTTATACAAAAATGCCCAAAAATTAAATCTTGTAGTAAACATATATTTCCAAGTATTGTAAAAATGTCAAATAATAACAAACAACAAAATATTTCTCTATTACAAGCCTGGCAGAAAAAAATTCAAGACGCTAATGTTAATAATATATTTTGTCATTGTCATGGGTGTGAATATGAATGGGTAGACTCATCCTGGGAAGCAATATGCCCTAATTGTAATAGTACCCATATTGAGCGTATTTCTTGTTGGCAATTTCCGGATGATTAATTAATCTCAAATTTGTCAAGTCTATCCCAAAAATGTACTGTAGTTCTGCATAGTTATAGTAATTTTAGATATGGATGATAAAAATATAGCAATAGAGCAAGGTGTTCCCACTTCTCCCTTGACCAAAATAATTACAATAGACAACCAAATTTACTCTGGTTAGATATTTCCAATAATACGAAATAAAATAAATTATCCCTAATAAATCATCAATTATCTCCTCCTACTCCCTACTCCCTACTCCCTCTTTTCTAATCAACGATAATTAGTAAATTGTAATGGCATGGGAAAATCTTCTGTTTTTAATCTTTGCATTACTGCTTGTAATTCATCTTTCGACTTAGCAGAAACTCTCACCGCATCACCTTGAATAGATGCTTGAACCTTTTTAAATTCATCCTTAATCAACTTAGTAATTTTTTTAGCATTTTCTTGACTAATGCCTTTTTGCAGCTTTACTTCTTCCCTAACTCTATTACCACTAGCAGATTCAACTTTACCAAAATCAAATATCTTTAACGATAAATTCCGTTTAGTTGCTTTAGTTTGTAAAACAGTATGAACCGCATCTAAACTAAATTGACTACTGGTATTAATCGTAATTGTATCTTCTCCTAACTCTAATGTTGTATTAGAATCTTTCAAGTCGTAGCGAGCTTTAATTTCTCGCTCCGCTTGATCTATAGCATTAACTAATTCTTGCCTATCAAAATCGCTGACTATATCAAAAGATGATGTAGATGCCATAATTTTTTCAGATATTATTTTGATTTTACTTAATAAAAATTCCTATCACAAAAACAGCTTACTAAAAATTATTCACACTGATTAAACTCAGGATAAACAAAATAGCTGTACCAGAAGAACTAATAACAAACATAAGCGATCGCCCGATAGGTACGTCCAAAATATAAAATATAGAATAAAAAAATCGTCCAATCACAAAAGCAACTGATGCTCCTATAGCTAACACAGAATCTTGTTCTGTCAAATATGCCATAAAAGAAGCTGCTGCAAATAAAATAAAAGTTTCAAAAGAATTTTGATGTGCCCAAGTTGCCCTCTTAGCATAATCAGGCAATTTCTCAAACAAAGCACGAGGCGCACCCAAATCATAGCCTACTTGAACACGACCGTAGGCTACTACTAAAAAAGGTGCGTAAACTAGCATTGCTCCTATTACGATGGCATCAAGTAAAATAGATGGTGCTGCTAACTCCAACAAACTCATTTTTTTAGAAAAATTAATCTAGGTAGAACAGAGTTACTACTTTACGTTGTTCTTCTGCATCTTGACAAGTCTTCAATAAAGTATGACTATCGTGAAAAGCAAAACAAATCAACTGTTGGCATCGAGAAACAATTTCTTGGTTACAAATAGAACTTGCTTCAGCTAATGATAATTGATCATTTTTAGGATTTTCCACCAAATGAATGACCTTCTCCAATTCTTGGCGAGATTCTCTTGGTTGTCGTCCCAAACTTTGAGGTAAAATAACCGTAATCAAATTAGGGTCAGCCCTCATTGCCCCCCGAACTGCTGCTAAATTAGTACCCGTTGCACCTGATGTAATAATATGATTTGAACCTAACACCAAAGCATAACTTAACAACTCAATTAATTGTTGATGAGTAATAGGAACATGACGAGAACCCAAAACAGCAATTCTTTTAGAACCTGTTTGTTGGATTGCTAAAAGTTCCTCTAAAAAATCATCTACCTTAGGTATATCAATTGATTGACTCAAAGATTTTATCTATTGTAATAAAACTGCCAAAGGGATTATAACAAGTAAATATCTTTTTGTACATTTATTTTGTGGGAAAAATAACAATTGAGCCTGAAAAATCAATCAAGACAAAAATCAGGAGAGGCAAAATCCTTGGCTAAATTAGCTCAAGAATTTCCACCCACTCCCCTAGCAATTATTTCTGGTATTGTACCTTCTGGATTAAGGAGTTTTGACATCTCCAGGAGTTAAAACACCCTGGATTATGTGGCGAATCCACCGAAAACAGAATAAATCTGTGTTTTATTTAAGCTTGTCAACAGACTTCTAGACTCCTTGCTTGGCATGGATAGACCATTATCTAGCTGTGAGCTTACTTTTTTTGAGCTTTCCGAGTGGTTTTACTCTGTAGGTGTTGGAGCAATAAATCGCTGCTTTAGCTACCTTGCTTGCTTTCAGCCGTCTTAGGAAATTAATTCGCCTTATACTGTCAACCGGAATCTCACCGTACTAGCTAGAGGTCATGGCGACAAACCTTGTTCCTTATTCCTCTAGTATAGCAGATTTTTACTAAGGGATAATCCTGTATGTCGTTATTCAACCAGCCGTTAAAGCGGGGACTGCGTAATTCCTCCCATCATTCTTTAGGTTTATATCGGAATTGTCCAGGTAGTAGGACATTGGTTTAATGGAGATGGGGCAATTCTAGCAGTAAATTTTAAGTCCTCTGATTTAGGGGGTCAATAACTATGAGCTGTTTACTGTTCTCTGAAAAGAAAGAGCAGAATACCAGATATAAATCTGATATTTTTCATTTCCCCTGTAGGTTTCAAGTACTGCCAGCTTTTACGAAGGTCAAAACCTTTGGCAATGCATGAAATTGGCAACCAGAATTAGGTACATAGATTTTAGTGTATGAGTGCTCATTTTTACTTAATCTATTAGTTCATAAACCAGGAGTAGATATTAGTAGAGAAATGTTTGGGGCAAGCGGTTGTTTTAACCATGAAACCCAGACCCTCACTACAGCCAAATTATGGCCAAATTTCTCTCCCATGGAACATATTTATGCTACTGATATAGAACTTTAGCCGTTTTTATGAACTTAACCCAAAACCGAAGGTTGCGAGAGAAGTGTTTGCGCAGCATTCATTTAGGCAAAAAACCTCCCAAACCGAGAGTTGAGTTTTGGAGACAAGCTTCCTGCTTCAGCGCTTTGCAATGTCCCGAAGGCTGTAACCTATACTCTCTAAAGGCTTAAAATCAGCGGGAACCATACCATGAGCAATGCCTGAAAAAAAGTATGTTTAAGTATCTTGGGGTAAGATTTCAGCTTCTGTTTCTCCCCCTTTTTCTCAGGGGTTAATGATCCATTAAAATTTCAATAATTTCCCAAATTTCCCAGCTATGAGCGTAGCTGAAAATGATTGAACAAGTGTTCAAAATCAAAATCTTGTGCCATTAGTCTTTTAACACATTCTACTTTGACAGGTTCATGTAGACGGACACTACCAAAGGTTCGATCTATAATTTCCACAGTAGATAGAGTATCATAGTCCACTGACAAAACAGGTACTTCTACATCCTCAGCACGACGCAGCACTAACTCATCAGGTGGAAGTTGCCCAGTTAAAATTAGACAATGGGTTGAAGTTTCTAAAGCTGCTAGCTGAATGTCTGTCCGATCGCCCCCCGTAACTACCGCCATATTTGTAGTCTTACGGAAATATTTTATCGCTGCGCTAACATTCATTGCACCAATTGTCAAGCTTTCTACCATTAAATCCAGGCGGTCAGGACGACAAAGTACCTGGGCTTTTAATTGCTTAACTAATTCTTCAACTGTGACACTGCGTAGGAGACTGCTTCTAGGCAATATTCCTAATACAGGTATATTCCTAGCTTCGAGAAAAGGTCTTACTAATGTAGTTACTGTTTCTTGTGCCGATCCTGGGACATCATTAATGACTACACCCAGAAGGGAACTACCTAAACGTTGTTTAGCTGAGAGTAAAGAGTCTATATAATAATGTGAATTTGGACGAGTTACCAAAATTACAGAAGCATTAAGAATTTCCGCAACTTGTGGCAGTGATAATTCCAAAAGACTACCCTCATCCAGGGTACTCGGTCCTTCTAATATTACTAAATCCTCTCCCTCTATCTGTAGATATTGGGCTAGAGATTTTTGATAATCTGTTTTTTCTTCTCCGAGCAACCGCTTCTCTATAGTACTTTGATCGAGCATCAACAGAGTTGGTCGAATACAATTTTGTGAAAGCTTGAGAGTTTCAGTTATGAACTGTACATCAGCATCTGTCGGAATAGATGTTGGAGTTAAACAGTTTCCCAAAGGTTTTCCATAGGCAATGCTTATACCTTGCCCTTGTAACTCATGGGCTATTCCTAAAGTAATTGTAGACTTGCCACTGTAAGGTTCAGTCGATCCAATTAGCAAATAATTTGCAGATTTTGGCACATCCTCACTCCTGCAATTAATGAACTTTTGGAAATTATCGCATTTTTAGGGCAAGTATTCCTGTTTATATCTCCAACCTAGGATATAAAACCTTTTTTGAGGATATATGGCAAACATTGTGGTCGATTTAGTACAATAGGTCCAAAGTTAGCAGTAACCTGTTGCTTAGTCCTTTAGCCGGATTGGTTTTTTATGAATAAGTTTGTTCAAAGCAAATCAGTGTATAAAAGTCCAGAGGTTTTTTCCTCCCGAAATTGCTAGTCAGACACCATTATCTAGGCTAGAAAATTTCTGGTAAAAGGGCAAAATTGCTGGGCCTTCCCATAAGACAATCCCTTGCAGGAGAGTGCGGGTATAAAAGCCAAGGTTTTGATAACGATAGTCAGAACTCCCATAAAATTGTGAGACTTGAAATCCTATTTTCAAGAGTCAGTCTTAGAAGTGAGTATCAAACCTAAATTACTCGTAGCGAAGTAGCTTTCCGTAGAAAGTCTTAGAAAAATCAATAGTGCGAGTTTTGTTATAATTCAGTAAGACATCGATTAAAAAATCAATAAACTCATAAGTAGCCATCATAATTTCATAGCTGAGTTCTTGATTACCATCAAACTGCATTCTGCAACGAGTTATGTCTGCAGGTAATATAGAAACATTCCAGGTAATAACAAAAGGAATATTTTCGCCTCCTTCTATATTTCTTGCTCCTTCTAAATTTTTTTGTTTGTATAGGCTAATAGCAAGACCGAGATATTTACGTCTTTTATCTGTGTAATATGGAGCATAAACAGCTATTTCTCCCTTCTCGGCTGGCTTTAATTGATTAATTTGTGGCATCCTATTTTATCATCTCCGTAATAAATACTACCTATCAAAGCCTAGTCGTTTTCTGTTTATATAACTAGGCAATTTAGCAAGTATATTTATAATTATTATATAACAATTAGGAATGATTTTGATAGATATTTAAGAACAATTAAGAGCAATCAAAATCCTTTTATATTCTGAGTTATGACTGCTAATTACCACTAAAATCTTATAGCTGAAATATGATTGCTATATTTCAATACGGTTCAGTTAGGGATTTTTTGAAGAAGGAAAAAGGAAAAAGGAAAGTAGATGAGTCTATAGATTAATACAGCTCAGTTACGAATTTTTTGGGCATTTATGTAATCTAAAAAGCTCATCTAATGGTTCTATACTTTATGAGTTTTGGTCTTATCTGAACCGTATTGTGCTATATTTGAGATTTGAGCTTATACAGCTATCATCCTGGAATTGTCTTATGTTATTAGGGTCTGAGGATTCAGCCCTTTAAACGATAAAAAGCGGTGTAGGGATGGGGATGTTTCCTAGCCATATCTAATGGAGCAAGAGAAAAGAAAAATTTTTCCTGTTCGTCAATAATCCTCTATTTTTTAAGGATAGATAATTGTTTCGGCTGTCGCCGACATGAAAATTGTTAATTATTGAACAAGTCGTTATTAATGTAGTTGGATCTAATTTTAACTATTACTAAAAAAAATTAGTTCATTAAGAAAAAAAGCAACCTGGATTTATCTGCTTGGATAGTCTGGGCGGAGAAGACCGGTAATTTTATATCAAATTCATGGATAGATAGTTATAGTCAAATAAGTACAAAAATGTTCATATATCTATTTGTTGCCTACTATGAAGTAAAAAATGTAATTATGCCATTGATCTAAAAATAATTTCTTAAACTTAGTAAATTGTATTTAGTTAATTATGAGTCTGTTTTAGTCTAATGCCAAATAAATGATATGAATTCATAGCTAATGACTCACTAAGACTAAAACCCCAATACTTTGTAGCAATATTTTTTGCAACTGGTATTAGTTCTAGGAATACTCAAAACTATCTTTATTTATATATAAATCATCAAAAAATCATACAAATATGAGACTAAAATAGCCAATAATGAAAACTCCGAGTATATTTTAAATCTTACTTTTATTATGAAAAATTATCCCAAGGTGGTTACTTATAAATCTGTGATTTATGCCTGCAACTTTACACTTTAGACCTCTGATAAATTGTAAAAATTAAACCTTTTTTGCATACTTATTATTACCCATAACCCAGAGGCAGTGTACCTTTTTTCTTGACCGTAGCAATATTTTATGAAATTGGTATTATAGATTGAATTTAATGGTCATAGCTGAAAATAGGATATAGCAGATTTGGGGATGAAAAATCAAAAAGAGGAACTACTTCTTAGATCGAGCTATTGGATGAGACTAACTTCCCCATTCCAAGAAATCAAATCATTGCAACAAATTTATGACTTATGCAAAACACTAGATATATGAAAAAATAACTATTAGGCTGTCAAAATAGTTTTGAGGATTAACCAATTGTCAAAAGGATTGCCCCTAAATCAAAGTTACAAAAATTTATCCATTATTTCCAAGTTGACAGACCCCTATAGCATTTAATATATAGATTAGCTTGCAACTATAAAGAGGTGTAAGTGCTGAAATTATCAAAAACTAAAATTCTCAACCCAAAACTCCTCTAAACCTCCACTCCAGAAGTAAAAAGACCATCTTTATAGTTTTTTAGGACAGAATTAGGTTAGTCTCTTAAACATAAGAAAATTATTAGTTGTTGGATCTTTTAAGATTAGTTGAATTATGCCGGACAGTTCTTGGCCAAAAAACGATTACTATCAGGAAACCCAAATTTATCAAAACTATACCTCAGATAATGAACAGCAAAATTATCAGGTATCAGAAAAACAGGAAAGTTCAGATGCTAAACAAATAGAGCAAAAAACGGAAGTTGTGGATACAAAAAAGCTCAGTAATCAGAATATTTACGATGGTCGTAGAGGTAAAGCAGCATTTATGCTATCGCTGATATGGACTACTACTATAATACTGCATTTGCTCTCCTGGGGATATTGGATAATTCTGGGTTTGACAGGTTTACTATCAGTTCAACTTTTGAGAATACTATTTGCTAAACCAAAACTAGCTCCAAAACCTCTATCAGAAGAAAACTTGGCAGACTGGCCTTATGTGTCTCTGTTAGTAGCAGCTAAAAACGAAGAAGCTGTAATTAGCAAATTAGTAAAAAATATCTGTGCTTTGGATTATCCCACTAATAATTACGAACTGTGGGTAATAGATGACAATAGTACAGATAAAACCCCTGTATTGTTAGAACAGTTGGCTCAGGAATATCAACAGCTAAAAGTGATTAGAAGAGGTCCAGATGCTGGGGGAGGTAAGTCAGGTGCTCTAAATACTGCTGTACCTTTTGTGAGGGGAGAAATTTTAGGAGTGTTTGATGCAGATGCACAGGTAACACCTGATTTACTCCGACAGGTAGTACCACTTTTTGCTAGGGAAGAAGTAGGAGCAGTACAAGTAAGAAAAGCGATCGCCAATGCAGGTCTAAACTTTTGGACAAAGGGACAATCTGCAGAAATGGTCCTAGATGGTTTTTTTCAGGAACAGCGAATTGCCATTGGTGGGATTGGAGAACTTAGAGGAAATGGCCAGTTCGTGCGTCTGAATGCTTTAGAAGAATGTGGGGGGTGGAACGAAGAAACTATTACTGATGATTTAGATTTAACTATTCGCCTACATCTAAATCAATGGGATATAGATTTTCTCGCTTTTCCGGCGGTAATGGAAGAAGGAGTAACTAACTCTATAGCTTTGTGGCATCAACGTTCCCGATGGGCTGAAGGAGGATATCAGCGCTATCTAGACTACTGGCAATTAATTTTGCGTAACCGAATGGGATTTGGTAAAACCTGGGATTTATGGCAATTTTGGGTGACACAATATCTAATATCGGTTGCTGCTGTGCCTGATTTTTTGATGTCAATAATTTTACGTCGTTTACCAATAACCAGTCCATTAACTGTGTTTACTGTGATGGTTTCTTTGTTAGGAATGTTTATTGGTTTACGTCGAACTCGGAAACGACAGAGGAGTTTAGCAAAAAAGGAAAAGGTGATGGAGTTGGCTTTGAGGAAAGAACATCCATTGTCTTTATTGCTGACTTTCCTAGAAAGCGTGCGGGGAACTTTTTATATGTTGCATTGGTTTGTGGTTATGGGTATTACTATTGCTCGGATGTCTGTATTACCTAAGCGACTAAAATGGGTAAAAACAGTTCATAGAGGTGATGGGGATGATGGGGAAAGTTAAAAGTTGGGGCTAACTACTGAAGCATATAGATTTTACCCAAGTTCTCAAATATAGTTATTCCAGTTAAAAAAGTGCTCCAGTCTTATTGAGAATGACTATATATTCTCACTCTGGGCATCAAAAGAAAATGCTCTTCTAGTAGAAGATTTATCAATGTGCAGAATGTGGCTCTCAAATGGACAAAGACTTTAATGCTGCTGTTAATTTAGAAAACAATATGGATGAGTAGGTGTAGTACCGACGGAGAATAAGCATTGGTCTAGAAAATGTACAGACTGCAGTCCGTACTTCTCATAGAAGTAGGAACGGATCTGCTAAAGCTCAAATTCTATTTTGGGAGATTGCTTTCTTAAAGGAATACTCCGAAACGCTTCCCTGGGAACCTTTGGGTTTGGGTAAGTTTAGAGCTGATGTGTAAACTTAGTTGTTTGCGCACCATTCCACAAGAAAAGTTTTATTTTACCTAGCTCTCAGGAATTTAGGATCTACTGAACCATAACTCACAAAACCAAAATCTAGCAAGGGATTAAGTCTCTTAATATTTACTCGATCAATCAATTCTTAGTAGAACGCTTGTTATTATCCCATGACTTATTTTGATAGTAATTGTACAAGTGGCTGTAGCTCTTGATAATGTTTTTAAAAGATTAATATCGCAGATTGCATAGGAATTATATCTAACTAGGAACAGGGAACAAAGAGATAAAAAATGGAGAAAATAAAGATTTAATTTTGATAATTTCTAGGATATCTTTGATGATTGATGCTCTCTTTGTAGCAAATATGCCCACAAATTGCTATGATTGAAGAAAAATATTTGTACTCAAAGTTATAAGCATAACAATTGTTAAGGTTGAGAATTGCTATACTTGAATGATGTTTATTTTTTGATGTCCATAACAAAAATGAATTATAAAAATCCAATAGCTAGAAAAAGGGCAAAGGAGAAAAAAAGATTGGGAAAACTGGATTCTGGATGGATAAATTTATGGGTGATAGGAATTATTATACTCCTTCAATAATATTAAGAAATTTGTAAGCATTCAGGTAGCTCCCCTTTAGCTTTTCCTGCTGAATGCTAGGTAAACAATTTTTCCTTAGTAATAATCCTGCACTAAGTAATTAATGAAAAAGATTAGCAAAGAATGATTTGAGAGTAACTTTTAATTGTTCCTCAATCTTTCAACTCTAATTCTTCCTTCAAAAAGGATAAGTTAATACCTGATAGCTGACCGCTGAATGCTTAGGAGCCGTGTAAGAATAACCTGAACATTTTTTTGATGGAAGCTAAATTTCACAATCTATTTCAGATAAAATTTGTACAACTTATTTTTACATGACGCCTTACAGAAATTTAGCATTATTAATGCCTATTTTATCTGCAAGTATTTGGTCAAGTATAGCTGCCAAATTTATCAAAATCTTGGGAATGCTCAAATGAAATCTCCCAAACTATTATTAACTAGAGCAAAACAAAGATTAAGTTGATATGGATCTATTAGAATATCAAGCAAAGGCATTATTTAGTGAGATGGGAATACCTGTTTTGCCATCTCAAAGAATAGATTATCCTAAAGATTTAAAAAGATTAAAAATACCCTATCCAGTTGTACTTAAGTCTCAAGTTCATACTGGGGAAAGAAGTAGCTTAGGCGGAATTAAATTTGTTGAAAATACAATTGATGCTGTGGCAGCAGCTCAGACAATTTTTAATTTGCCAATTAAAGATGAATATCCAGAAGTTTTGTTAGCAGAGGCAAAATATAATGCTGACCAGGAATTATATCTGGCAGTTGTTTTAGACCCAATAGTACGTCGCCCCGTACTTCTTGGTTCAGCACAAGGGGGTATTGATACAGAAACAGCTATGAAAAATATGCAGCAGGTGGTTGTTAATCAAGAATTTTCCCCTTTTTATGCACGTCGTTTAATGGTAAAAATTGGACTACAAGGAAAACTGATAGAATCAGTGAGCCATATAGTGGAAAAAATGTATCAATTATTGGTCGAAAAGGATTTAGATTTGATAGAAATTAATCCTCTTGGTATTAGTCCGAGAGGAGAATTAATGGCTTTAGATGGTAAGGTTAGTGTTAACGATTATGCTCTAGGTCGTCATCCAGACTTGGTAAGTTTAGTTGGGAAAAATATTAGTAATAACTATGAAATTAAACAGGAACAAGTAAAGGGAATAGATAACAATTCTTTATTGGTGACGAGTAATGTTAATGGTGTCAGTAGTGAAAAAATTATTCCAGATTATCGACTGAAGTTTACAGAATTACAGGGAAATATCGGAATTTTATGTAATGGTGAAGGTTTAACAATGGCTACCGTCGATCTGGTCATGCAAGCTCAGGGAAAACCAGCTAATTTTCTGAATATTAAGTTGGGTGATTATTTGGAAGTAAAGGATAGTTTACGATCGCAAATGTTTGCAGCTTTGGATTTAGTTAGTCAAAAAGAAAATGTTAAGGTGGTTTTGATAAATGTTATAGGTATAGTTCAGACAAGTGATGAGTTGATTACTATAATATATGAATATTTTGATAAGTTAAAAAGTATAGATCGGGAAACAATTCCGTTTGTACTGCGTTTATTAGGAGGTAGAATTGGCAGAGCTAGGGAACGTTTATCAGGTCTACCAGTCGAGGTTCTGGAAAACTTAGAGGATGCAGTGAATCAAGCTGTTTATCTGTCTAAGTAACGGTAAAAAAAGGGTGGATTACTAATCAATTAATAACGAATAATTATGAATTATTAATTAAAAAGGAGAAAAAAGCTCAAAAAATACTTTTATTCAATCCTCTTGTTTGGAATAAGATAATTTCAACTCAAATTTAATTAATTATAGATAATAAATAAAAACCATTTACAGATGATTGTCTGTTTAATAAATGCCTATTTAATTAATAATGGCTGAAGTATTATGAATTTAACTCGAGATAGCAAAGTCATAGTTCAGGGTGTTACAGAAAAAATATCTACCCAGATAGCCTTAATGATGAAGTCTTGTGGCACAAATGTGGTGGCAGGTATTAGTCCTGGAGAAGGGGGAAAAGAATGGCATGGCATTCCTGTTTTTAGTTTGGTAGAGCAGGCAGTAGCAAAGGTGGGTATAATTGATACCAGCGTGATAGTTATGCCTGCTTATCAGGTTTTAGATGCTGCTTTAGAGGCGATCGCTTCCGGTCTTAAACAAATTGTGATTATTACAGAAGGTGTGCCTCCCCTAGATATGGTCAAGCTATTGAGAAAAGCTGAGGCGACAGAAACTCTGATTGTTGGACCAAACTGTGCGGGTATTATTGTACCAGATCAGGTGTTAGTAGGTACTCACCCAACTCAGTTTTATACTCCAGGTCCAATTGGTATAATTAGTCGTAGCAATACTCTGACTTATGAAGTTGCCTGGGAACTAACGAAGTCAAGGTTGGGGCAGTCTATTTCTGTGAGTCTTGGTTGCGATCCAATTGTTGGTTCTTCTTTTCTCCAATGGTTGCAAATATTAGATGAGGATGAGCGTACAGAGTTAATTGTTTTGATAGGAGAGGTTGAGGGTGCAAGTGAAGAAATAGCAGCTTCTTATATTTCAGAAACAATTGATAAACCTGTAGTTGCTTATATTTCTGGTACTTATGCTCCGATAAATCAAAATCATAGTCATGCTAATAGTTTAATTAGTGCTAGGGTTGCTGGTGAAAAATATGATTCTAATGGTGAGATTGAAAGTAAAATTGCAGCTTTTGAAGCAGTGAAAATACCAGTAGCAAAACGACCTTCTGATATCCCAAGTTTAGTGAGAAATTCACTGCAAAAGAAGTATATTTAATTGATACAAAACTGTTGGCGTTGCTGAATAAATTTATGATTTTCCTAGATAAAACCTTGTTTTTTAAGGATGGAGTTTATAGCTTGAGTGACATTTATATATCAGTTACAGCAGTTTTGGAGTTGATGAGGTACAAAGTTTTACGAGTTTAGGTATGGAGGGAATAGGGAATAGGGAATAGGGAAGAGAGATTAGTATTAAACTTAAACTGTACCTCACTATCCTCAAAAGTTCTGTAAATAGGGTTTTGCTGAAAAAGTCTTTTTGCTCTTTTTAGGGAGTAGGGAGTAGTTAGGAGTCAGAAGGAAGGGGGAATTATAAAGCAGGTAGTCTCAAGATTGTCAGAGTGATTTTTCCGCCCAAGTCTCTGCCAAAATCACAACTTTTTCAGCTTTTCGGTCTAAAAAGCTAGCCTTTTTTTCGACCCAAAAAAGGCACTTGCCTTTATTTGTCAATGCTTTGATATTTAATCAGCAAGCCCTAAATAATCATGGTAATACTAATAGGTTCCGAAGTAACGTGGTACAATTGACTCTGCAAACATTCCGGTAAACTTCGTAGTAGTCATACCCTGGATAACTTCTAAACTCTAAATTCTAAATTCGCGCATTCTAAATTCTTAACCGTTAATATATGTACTTCATAACTTCAGAAACTGCTGTATTACTTGCCTAAAGGATGATGATCTGTGAGTAATTTTTCAATTTTTGTTTCATCAAGTCTAGCAGTTATTCTTTCAGACTTTTAGATTCGTAATTATCTCTAATAGTTTTTGCTAGGGTAAAAGCGGAACCTATTGAGAATATTAAACCCATCCCCACAAAGCTTTTAATCCAATTATCTACAGGTAGGTAAATAATGCCAGTTGCTGTGCCGACAGTAGCAAGAATAAAGGAAGCCCAAACTTGAAGTATCCATGCAGCAGTATCTTTTTGTTGAACATATTTGTTGGTCATAAAATTAATACCTCAAATCAATATTTTTATTTGATTAAAGCACTACACAAATAGGGCACAGAAATCCCACTGTCAATGTTCTGATATTCCCTGTTTTCTGATAACCAAAATTTATTTTCCTAAGCAAAAAACGTAGTGCTATAACTTCTGAATTCTGACTTCAGCTATATTATTTGCCTAAAGGATGATGATCTGCGAGTAATTTTTCAACTTTTGCTTCATCAAGTCTAGCAGTTATTCTTTCAGATTCGTGATTATCTCTAATTGTTTTTGCTAGGGTAAAAGCGGAACCTACTGAGAATGTTAAACCCATCCCCATAAAACTTTTAATCCAAATATCTACAGGTAGGTAAATAATGCCGATCGCTGTGCCAGAAGTAGCGAGAATAAAGGAAGCCCAAACTTGAAGTATCCATGCAGCAGTATCTTTTTGTTGAACATATTTATTAGTCATAAAATTACTACCTCAAATCAATATTTTTGGCTGATTTATTTTGATTCTAGGTGTATAAATTTATAGGAATGATAGTAGAGTGACAGTTTCTATAGATGCACAGGCGATCGCTCTTATTTTCGCTTTTTTAAAAAGCTCTGAATAAGATTTTAGATTAAAAAATAATATTTAGGAGTAGACAGTTAAAAAATTGTACCATTTCCGTGTGAGGAGGAACGGCTTTTGCGGAGCATATTATATCATGTCGGGTTGAATAGTTATAATTAAAGTTCGTAGTAGGGCTTTAGCCCTATCTATCTGGCGGGCTAAATCCCTACTACAAACAAAAACTTTTTTATTACTTATTATCTTTATTTCTGCCCATCTACTACAATATAAGGAAGCAATCAGCAGTCAGTAAATACCTAAAAGCTGACTGACGATCGCTAAATTTTTTAGATTATAAATTAACTTTTCTTTTGCTGATTCTTTTGTTCTAGAACAATTTCTTTCATAGCTTGAAATGAACGAGAATTTGATGCACCTTCAATGGCTTTCACAGCTAAATCTTGAACTTGGATTAAAGTAGAATCTAATTGTTGAGATAAATTTTTAATCCGCTGTTCTTGATTTTGAATTGTCTGTTGTAAAGATTGAATGCGTAGTTCATAAAATTGCTTCTCTCCTTCTACTTCTTTTGCTAACAAATCGGATTTAACCTTCGCCTGATAATTGCCAAGATTTCGCCCATTTTCCTTACCATTCTTGACATTAGCTTCTAGTTGTTTTGCAAATTCTTGTACGTTCAATTCTACTTCGGCAAATTCTTTTTCCCGTTCAGAAATAGACTGCTCTCTTTCTGACCAAAGTTTCTCCTGTTGTTGTTGAGATTCTTCTAATTCTTTATACAAATTTTTCTTGTTTTGCTCATATTCGTCAATATCTAAATCTCGTTGCAACTGCAAGTCATATTTATAAGTTTCAGTTTCCCGTTGACGAGTTTTATTTTGCTGCTCATTTCGTTCTTTTATGCTGCGTTGATTTTCCTGTTTCTCTTTCTCCCAAGCTTTTTTACCAGACTCCATTTCTTGTTGTAAATTTTCTTGGCGATCACTAAATTCTGCTTCAAATTCTTTAGCATTTTGTTCATACTGTTGAACCAAACTATCTAAAGTATTTTCCTCAATATTTTCTAAACTATGCAAATCGTTTAATTGTTGAATTTCTTCTGCCACTTTTTGTCGAACTTCTTGTAATTTAGTAGTTTCTGAAGTGAGCTTTTCTGATAACTTGACTGAAATTTTCCAAGTCATTAATAGTATCAACTCGAATTTGATGCTTAACTTCTATTTTTCCTCGCAAATTGTCTTCCCACCGTTGCTTTCGTGGTGTTTTTGCACCCTGATGAATGGTGAATTTAGGAATTTTACTCATTTGTCTTTCTTTGAGTTTTCAGATTTTTTTCTTATTAAGAAAGACGCAATATTAGGACTTAAACATAAACGGGGTTTATCGACAAAATTTTATGATTTAAACAACAATATTCAAGGTAATAAACCCGGTTTCTTGTTTGGGTGCGTAGTTAATATTACGTCTCTACATTTTTATGAAGATAATGCAGTAGCTACAGACTCATTTCCAGATGGTAAAGTTGTATCCTTACTAGCATTTAAACTTAGCACCGAAGCATCAGAATTACTATTAGTATGAGCAGCCATCAAACTCGCAGTTTCATGGGCAGATAAATTATCTAAACAAACCATTTTTATAGTTCCTTCTAAGTCAATCATTTTTGATAAATTACTTTCCTCTGAAAGCACTGCTGCTGCCTGATGAATAATTGACCAATCTTTACGTTCTTGCCAACGCCATTTTAAACTGTAATAATTAATAGGTTTTACAACACCATTTTCATCAGGTTTTTGACCACTATGTTTAACAAATTCAGGAATAAAAATTCCTGTTGCTGGTTCAACTCCATTGGCTTGAACTGAAGCAATTAAACGATTAAAATCATTCAATGAACGGCTTTTAATATATGTCACCATCAACACTCCTTGAGGTAATTCTCCTGACTCAGCCACAAACCAAAGTTGACCCCACAAAGTATTAATTGTTTGACCTAAATTGCCAAAAAATTTGCTGAATTTGAGGATTGTCATTGATACTTTAGAGCCGTAATCTGTGTCTCCAATAACCCATTGTCCTGATTGACAATTATTACGAACTGCAATGGGAATTTCTGGTACTAATAAAGCTTGTTTCGGTTTAGCTCCAAAAACATCAATTTTGGGTTTTGTATTAGTATTAGACATTTGAGTTTGATTTATTTCCTATTTTTTGTTGTTAATTGAACTAGCATTCAGCAGTCACCTATCAGCTTTTTAAGGTGCATAATTGAGGATTAAAAGCTCTCGCATTTGAGCTACTTGAATGACAAAGATTTGAGATTAATTTTTGAGAATTCTAATGCTAGAAGTTTGAATAAGGAAGGTTGAGAAATATTTGCCTTTCAAACTAGAATAAGTTTTGCGTTCGTGTAAGCGGAACGGAGTTCTATCGCTAACAGACAGAATCATGACTTACGCAGAAACAGGGCAAGCATTAAATTAGGTTAATAAACCTGGTTTCTTGGTTGTGGTGCATAAGTAATAATATTACTTCTTCCTTCTTCCTTCTTCCTTCTTCCTTCTAATTAATAAGATGTGACAACTTTACTGGTTCTGGATATTTGTAATCTGTAGTTGCTTCTTCCTGAGCTTTAATAATTCGCAATGCTCCCAATAAATGCTCTAACATTTCTATGTGAGCGGGAGTAAAGTGAATGCTGAAACCTTCCCCATCCCTTGCATATCCTGGGCAAACAAGAGAGACAGAACTCTGTTCTTCATGGGTGGCAACATACAGCCAATCTTCGTCTTCCAGTTTGTAGTGGGTGTCTGTCCAGGTTCTTAGCATGATGGTATCCTCCAGGTGGACTATACTTGTGAAGACTAAGGGTAAATTTACAATTAGCAAATTCGACCATGACACTATATATAGAGCATGATTTTAATTGACTGACTGTTCAACCTTACCAGTAGTGTGTTTTGATTGATTTTTTTATCAACTAAATTTATTGTAGCGCTTGTTGATTTAATCGTCAAGAGTAAAGTTGAAATTTTCGTCAAATTGGTCTAAAATACTGACCAGGAGGTAAAAAGTCGTGGCAAAAAGTTTTGGAAAGCTAATTAGAAAGGCCCGCAAGGACAAAGGATACTCCCAAAGGGAATTGGCCAAACACCTAGGAGTAGACTTCACCTATTTGTCCAAGCTAGAGAACGATCGCGCAGACTATGCGCCAAAAGAAGAAGTGATTCGCGGATTAGCGAAGAATCTCAATTTGAATCCAGAGGAATTGATATTCCTTGCTGGTAGAATTCCTCAACAATATGAGGAAATTCTCAAGCAAAACCCAAGAGAGATGTTGGCATTATTCCGACGAGTACAAGAAAATCCTGAATTTGCTCAAAAAATATCTCAAGCGGCAAGGGAGAATGAAGTATGAGTATCCTCAAACCCTATAGCTTTTATCACAAAGAGTCGATTGAGCATCGGGCAAATGATATTCTCAGGCAAATGCACAAAACCGGAAATTTTGCTCCCAAATGGCCTTTTGATGCTTCCTTAGTGGCTGATTTTTTAGATTTGGGAGTAGTTTGGGATTACATTCCGCCTGATGAAGAAGGAGCGATCGCTGCTCGAATATTACCAACCGAACGACTTATTGAAATCAATGAGGAAATTTTAGACAAACCTCAAGGGTTTCAAGAATCGACCCTTGCTCATGAAATTGGTCATTGGGTGCTACATATTAACCAAGACGAAGCAGATGGAGTTGTTCAACAATTGGAACTCGATCTCGGTGATTATGGAAAACCAAAAGAGTCAGAACAACCTTTTGTTTGTAGGGGTGCAGGTGGCAGTAAAGTAGACTCTATTGAATGGCAAGCACAATATTTTGCAGGTTGTTTATTAATGCCGAAATCAATTCTTGAAGAGAAAAGACAAGGCAGGGATTTAACTAAGTGGTCAAACCTTTATAAAATGAAAGATGAGTTAGGCGTGAGTATTTCTAATTTAACTTATCGCCTGCAAGAGTTTGGTTGGATTTCTATTCCTAAAGGTAGTCGCACAATTTATCGGGGGTCTGCTCAAGTTAAGGGTCAAACACAACTGTTTGGATAAGTTTCTAAGTAATTATCAGAGATTTGAGATTTTTGCTAAAGTCTTGAATCTCTTCTACCCTCTCCTTTCAAGGGGATAAAAAAAGAAATTTCATAATTTTTGCTAGTGCAAAAAATCACAGGAATATGCTGTGTTTTAGGATCTGACTTAATTTGGGTATTTTAATGTCTAAAAGTACCAAATCTGGTTTCTCAGAATAAATTTTTTCTATTGCTTCTATACAATCATTAGCTTCTATTACATTTATTCCTAATCCGATCGGATAGTAGGAGATTATTTTCCTAATAGTAGAGCTATCTTCAACTAATAACACTCTTTTTTGGAGCATTTTCTACAGTTCTGCTCTGGTGAATATCATTACGGTTGTTTTTGATTCAACTTTCCTACTAATTCAGTAGTTTTGATTAATGTATTCTAGCATAATACCAATTTAGCAAAAGAATGTTACAAATAATTTGGGCGATTAAAAGACTTTATAGGAGATGTTCTTTTGGCTGAAAAGATAAATTCAGACCTAATAAAATGATCTAGAAGCTATTCATTCTGACTCCTGACTCCTGACTCCTAAGAAATAACTTAACTATTTGTAGCAAAAATTTATCAAATTGGCATAAGGCATTAACTATATCCTAAATTTATATTAATGAATTTAGCAGTGATGGTATAGATTTACGGATATGACTTCAATAACTTAATATTAGTGACAATAAGTATTGACTATCAAAACAAATCATAGTTAAGAGTATAATTTTTCCTCAAATATATCTTCACAGGAAACCTGTTTAATATCTTGGAATCCAAATTTTTTTAAATATGAAATCCATCCATAAGGGGTATTTTCTATATTCAATATCCCGATCGCAACAGCAACATCTGCTATCCAAGGAACAGTTGATATTTTGTATCCTTGCCAATTAGTTTCTACGCATATCCATTCAGGAATCATATTAGTATCAAATTTACTTTCTGATTTCCAAGTTGCTCTAAAACAATATATAGGAGTATTTTTTTGCATAATTTATTTGGTTACAGAACAGGACAAATTATTAATGGTTAACTCAAAGATAATTCAACAATTAATAATTACCTCTTCTGTAATAGAAGGATTGACATTCAAAGAATTTTTTTTCTTCTCTTGGTCGATTGGATATGGTTAGGTAACCCATCCATCCCATCCTAGGTCATGCTCCGCTTTCCGACCGCTGTCTTGGTAGATTGGATATGGCAAGGTCTCCTCGCCATCCCTTGACCGCTTTTTATCTATAAATCGAGAGGCTTTATACCTTAATTTTTCGGTAAGCATTCAGTCATCAGCTTATGGCAAGATAAAGTCTCAATTAATATTGAGGGACTGAGTAATAATTAATAGTAATTATCAAAATTATTGCTATACTTGGAAGCTGGAAAAAATTAGCTTCAAAAAAACAATAACCAGTCAAGACTCAGGATTTACTCCGACAAATAATATTTGGAAATAGATAATCCAAGTATAGCAAAGTTTCTGGTAGTTGCTATAAAAGGATATCAGCTTACCAGATGGCATCTACCAGACAAATTCTACAGAAATAATTTTTCAGATTGAGACATTTTACAAGAATTCGTCATTCATTTTTATTACTGAATGCTAATAGCTAATAGCTGTTTGCAGAGCATTCCGGTAAGGAAATGCTTACAAAGATAGAGGTAACTGTTCAGATAAAATATTTTTCAGCTCGAACATTAGGTCTTCATTGCTTTTGTGAGCTTCCCAAATGCCAGAATTAAACCTATTTATTCGCCATTCCCCTTGCATAAAATTTTCATCTTCAGAAACAGTGCCAACATAATTAATAATGTATTGTGAACCTATAAGGTATCGCTTTGTAAAACTAATCTTGCGTCCAATAACTTCACCGCTTAATGTCGCTTCTCCTAAATAATTATTATCTAAGATATTGCCACTTAAACTATTACCAGCTTGAATTAAGGTAGCTTCAAACCTTGTAGGATTTTCCTGTTGCCAATAAGTACCTAGCCAAGTTCCACTTAAATTTGCCATAGTAGCTCAATTTAGTATTTAATACAAAATTTTCAATGTTAAAAATAATTAAGGGATAAATATAAAAAGAGTTTAGGTTAAAAATTATAGCAGTATGAAATCATTTGTAAAAAATCCAGACAGTAGATAAAAAGTATGAAATTATTACCCTACTTATCTGTGCCCTAATTCCAAGATATTTTCTGGATAACCACACGGAGGAATACTATATATCATATCGTAAAAAAGAAGCGGCAATTACAACTCGGCTTGAGATTGAGGATTTACGGCTTTTAAATTACAGCAGTTTCGGAGGCGCGTGAGGTACAAAGTTTTATTGTCCTAGGGAACACTTAACTGGGAACGGGGAACAGGGAATATAAAAGTAGTCTTATGACTGTACCTCAGCATCCTCAAAAGTGCTGTAAATGGTATGTTTAAAATCTTTAAACCATCTCAAACTGTCCGACTTATACCATTTCACGGAAGTCATGCATCGAGTTTGTAATTCTGAGGTTTCCTCAGAATGTAAGACGCACTCAAGAGAGTTAAAAGTTAAAAGTTAAAAGTTAGATTTTATAGGCTCAAAACTTTGACACACTCAGTAATTTATTGAAATTATTTCACATATATATATAGCAATCCACCCATAGGTTGCGGGTAATCAAAAAGTAGATAAAAAAACTGAAATTCTCACCAGTTAAGTGTTAAGTGTTCCCTAAAAGTAGTAAGATTTTTATACACAAATAAAACTTGAAATTATTTCACATATATATATAGCAATTCGCCCATAGGTTGCGGGTCATCAAAAAGTAGATAAAAAAACTGAAATTCTCACCAGTTAAGTGTTAAGTGTTCCCTAAAAGCAGTAAGATTTTTATACACAAATAAAATAGGATTTCTATAGCAATCTGCCTATTGGTTATGAAAATTTTTATAATAGTTAATTTGAACTAAAAATATTTAAAATTATGACTCCTAACTCCCACCAAAATATTACAATTGAAATAGGATTGCTACATATAGTTTGAAACTATTTATGACATCTTTAAAGTGAATTTGTATAGTAGGAACTGGAGATTTTAACTAAGGCTTTTCAGCAATAAGGTAATACCAATTCTTAAAATTAAGATTCATAGATACAGGTGAAGAGATTGAGAGATGGGGAGAAACGGGATTGGAAATTGATAGGTCATTTCAGTTATCAGTTATCACTACCTCCGACGCTTTGCATCAGGATTGAAATACGTATGGTGAATATTTGGTGGTGGTGCATAGTAATGGTAGAGAGAATGTGGGAGGTGTGGGGAGTGTGGGAAGAAATTAAAAAAAATATAGAAGCCATTTAGTATCTTTAAGCAGGGACTAAATTTTTGAGGTACGCAGTCGTCTGTAGATATAGGAAATACACTAAAAAGATGGAAAAATATACCCCATCTCCCCATCTCCCCATCTCCCCATCTCCCCTCTCCCTATCACCCCATCTCCCCATCACACCATCTATTTTTCAATAGACCCCAAATGGGTTCTAATATATCTTCACCATTACTATGCAGGACTACCGAATATTTTCTCTTGGTCGATTGGATATGGCTAGGTTTCCTGAGCATCCCATCCTAGGGAAAGCTCGGCTTTTCAGTCGCGCAGCGTTTCATGTCGGCGAGCCGAAAACGACCGCTTTTTCATCCTCTTAAAAAGAGAGGTTTTCAACCTTATTTTTTGGTAATAGAAACTAGATATAGCATTAGTATGCACGAAATTGTATAAGTATATTTTTGTGTGCTGGCAAAGGAAGCATGACCTAGGAAAAGATAATACCTAGTTAACACATACATTAAATTTATTAATAGAGATAGATTATATTAATAATACTACTTGCTTATCGGAGCAAATTTTTCATAATTATCCTCAGCCAATAAAATATTTTCTATGGTTTCTCAACATCTTAAATATATATAAAATATAAAGTTTTAATTTTGATTCCTGACCTGAATCGACCACCAATATTTGCAGCCAGATTTTCCATGACTTTTGATATATTGCATATACCATCAACCTTTGAAAACTTAACATCCACACCTAGAGAAAATTTGACTACTCAAACTAAGTTCAGCAATAGGACATTCTGGCCAAAAAAATTAACATAGAGCCAGGTACAGAAATAGTTATACTAGATGCCACTAGATTCTAGTACCCATAATTAACTGAAATCTTAATCAATTTTTCTATTTTCTTCTCTAGTAAGCTATTATAAAATATAGGAGGTAAGCTGCTATTGTATAATTTATTCCTAGTGTCAACCACAGTATAAAAATCATAGACAGCTAATCTTAACTATAAAAACCAAGGAACTTAAAAGAATATTTAAAAATAAATTATTTGGAGAAACAATGAGCAGAAATAAACAACTATTAAATCAACATAAACAATTACCTGAACCTCAACAAAATGATTTTTTTAAAATATTTAGTCAGTCTCCAATAGGTACATCAACTTGGAATTGGATTTTAACTCGTCCTCGTTCTGAAAAAAGTAAAATTTTCTTACCTCTCTCTACAGGAGCAGGCTTAACAACAGATTATGAACCATTATTTTTATTAAAACTTCCTTCTGGGAAAAGTTGGGATTTAGAAAGTTCTGTTAAAGTAACTGCTAAAGCTGGAGTTTTTATCACAAAAGTAGGCTCTATTTCTGTTGCACCACTATATGTACTGTTCCAGTTATCAGGAAATGATTATATTTATCAAGTTTGGATTAATCATTATGGGGGAGATATGTTACCTTCTCCTTTAGATAAACTGGGAAAAATGCCATATTTAACTCTATTGTTAATAGAAGATAAATCTCAGCCAGAAAGATTGATTAAAATTGATAATCAAATAGATTGGTCATGTTTGAAAGCCAAAGTTGAATCAGTAAAGTCTTGGGATTTAGCAGCTTTCAATACAGTAAAATCTATAGCACATTCTGCTCAAGAATTATGGAACAGAACAACAGAAGAAGAAGTGAAGGAAACAACAATAGCTAAGTTAAATGACCGCTTTAGAAATGGAGATAAAAGTTTAGGAGAATACAGAATGAGTCGGCAAGTATTAGCATTGCCGAGAAAAAAACAAAAAGAACTTTTTAAAGAAATTCAAGATTTTTCTGATTTTACATCTGAAAATGATCCCAAAGGTCAACATGAAATGGGTCGAGTGACAATGGATGGTGTGGAATATATTTGGAAAATTGACTATCTAGATACAAGCATGATTATGTTATCAGATGCACCAGAAGATATTAATAAAACTACTAGGGTATTATTGGTTATACGAGCCGATGAACGTTAATATCATGGTAGTTGTTTCTCTGGGTGAAATGAATGGGTAGCATGACCTATAAAAGGAATCAGAAAGAAGTATTTTGGTTGGAAAAATTTATCTTTATACTTCAAGGAAATTTCTCTCTAATACTTTCGTTATTCTCCAAATAATTTCTGATTTGTTTATATATTTGCTACACAAATAGGTGGAATTAATAGTCTTTATCTGTAAACATTTAGCCATTAGCACTCAGCCATTAGTTATTACCTTAATCGCCGAATTAAGTTATAATCGGTATGGAAAAACTGAGGTCTAATTTAAAGTATGGGTTAGAGCAAATCAGCTAACTTTAGCTATCTATAACAAATGTGCCTTATTATTCACAAAAAAGCTGAATATTGACCTTGATAGTGACAACTTTTCCTTGGTGATTAATATCATTTCCTGATACTGTTCAGTTAAGGATTTGTTGTGGCAAAACTGTGATGTGTAATAGCTTTTCTTTACGTTATCTATCAGATAAATTTTGGTCTTATCTGAATCATATTGTATTGTATTATTTCTAACAAATTAATTATGATTCCTAAATCAGAAGTTAGTAGAGGTTTTGTCTCCAAATCCTTAGTAAAGATTCAGCTATAAGCGATTAGTACCTCAGCAATGAAAATGAAGGACAACCTGACTCCTGACTCCTAACTGTACAGGCGAATGGCCATTCGCCCCTACCACCAAAATATTACAATTTAAATAGGATTGCTATATATCCTCAAGGAGGTGCTCCAATCCTGTTATCCTACCTATGTCTATCATTGTTTCTCTTTTTTCTTCTTTATTTAGAAGTAGGTAGGAAAAATTCAAAGTAAAATAACTCTATAAAGTACATTTCCCTAAACCCTGGCTGAATTCTGATTCCTCCTAATTTCAAGCTAACTTTATTTCTGGTACTTAAAACTTCTTGCTTCTTACCGAAAAATTAAGGTATAAAGCCTCTCCATTCATCGATAAAAAGCGGTCGGAAAGCGGAGCATGACCTAGGATGGGATGGCGAGGTCTCCCGCTCTTACAAAGCCGCTCCGCTTTTCATGTCGCGTAGCAAAACGCCATATCCATCGACCAACAGAGCGGTCATTTGCGGAGCATGACCTAGGATGGGATGGATGGGTTACCTCACCATATTCCAATCGACCAAGAGAAGAAAAAAATCCTTTTAGCCAATCCTATCCGTTATCAGAAGAGGTAATTATTAATTGTTAATTATTAATTATTAATTATTGAATTACCTTTACTATTCTGTCATTACTTTATAAAATAGGAATCAAATATCTAAATTTCTGAACCAAAAAATTAGGAGCAAAAAAGTGATTTCCGGAAAAGCTACAACAACAAAAACCAAGTCTTATGCTCAACTTCATCAAACAGAATGTCCGCCCGAACACTTCCGAGAATTTAATAACTTTACTGCCAGTTCAATAGGTATCGGTACATATCTAGGTTCATCAGATGCAGCAACAGATAATTTAGTCACAGAAGCAATTATTAAATCCGTAAAAAACGGGATAAATTTAATAGATACTGCCATAAATTATCGGTCTCAGCACGGCGAAATTAGTGTCAAAGCAGCTCTACTTAAATTAATAGAATCAAAAACCGTATCGCGAGAAGAATTAATCATTTGTTCTAAAGGTGGTTTTATTCCTAACCGACAAAAAGAAGAGTGGTTTAAACGAGAATACATAGACAACCCTAAATTTAATATTCAAGCAACAGATATGGTGGCGGGAGTTCACTGTATGCACCCAGAATATATTCAAGACCAACTAGAACGCAGCTTAATAAATTTGGGTATAGAGACTATTGATATTTATTACTTACATAATCCAGAAATTCAATTAGGAATTATTCCTGCGGATGAATTTTATCGCCGTCTCAAAGCAGTTTTTTCAGTGCTAGAAAAAGCTGCTGATACTGGCAAAATAACTGCTTATGGAATAGCTACTTGGCAAGGTTTTCGAGTGCCACCAACAGATGCAAAACACATTGACTTAGCCAAAGCGAAATCTATTGCGCAACAAATAGCAGGTGCAACAGGCGATCGCTTCCAATTCATCCAACTACCAGTTAACTTAGCAATGACAGAAGCAATTATTACTCCTACTCAACTTGTAGATGGCAAAATTTTACCCGCTATTACCGCAGCAAACCAACTAGGAATCAATGCGATCGCCAGTGCTTCCATTGCTCAAGCTAAAAACCTCAAGCAACTTCCTCAAAAAATTATGACCGCTCTTGGCGAAAACCTGGCAACAGATGCGGTACGCGCTCTCCAATTTACCCGCAGCGTTCCTGGTTTATGCTCCGCTCTAGTGGGGATGAAATCTCCTAACCATGTGGCAGAAAATCTTACATTAACCAGCATTCCGACCTTAGATGCTGCCTACTTTGCTCAGTTGATAAGTTGATTTCAGGAAATGTTGCTTGGCGATCGCTCTGTAGCGCTACGGGTAAGTCATATCAAATCCGGTAGTATTGGTTTAATTAGATAAAGAGTGTGGGGAGTGTGGGGAGTGTGGGGAGTGTGGGGAGATGGGGAGATGGGGAGATGGGGAGTGTGGGGAGTGTGGGGAGTATGGGGAGAGTCGGGAGTGTGGGGAGAGTCGGGAGTGTGGGGAGAGTCGGGAGTGTGGGGAGATATAGCACTACGCAAATAGGGCGCGGACATTTCTAAATCCTGAAACCTTTTGATAGTCAACTGTTCCCAGTTAAGTGTTCCCTATTCCCGATTCAAGTAGCGCTATAAAGAAAGATTTGGCAATGGTTTTTTATGGAACATTTTTTATACCGAACCCGAGCGGATTTGATATCAGAAGTTGGAAGTCACAAGTAATTCCTGAGTAAGTTTGAGCAGTTATAGCGATTTTCATTAACATAGAATACAACTATCAAGTCTCTAACTTATAAAACTTTAAACATACCTCTCTTGTTTCTGTAGTCTACCTTTGTGAAAACCGGTATATAAATGTCTGCGACCTATTTGGGTAGTGCTATATAGTATTTTTTTTAGATTCTAGATTTTACCGAAAATTTCGGTTTAAAGCCTTGCTCTTAAGCAGACGACTTTTGATATAATTAATGTAAAATCCACATTTTGTCTTACAGGATTTACGCACCCAAACAAGAAACCAAGTTTATTGCCCTGATTATTGTTTTTCGCTCTCACGAAGTTTGGTCGATCAACCCGGTTCCTGCGTAAGTCTTATCTTAATTGGAATTAAAATTCAAAACAAATAGCAAATACTATGAACTTAACCGAAAACTTACAACAACTTCAAACCGAAATAGAAGGAAAACTACCAGAAGATGCAAAAGCAAAAATGAATAAAGCTGTAGTTGACTTAGCTGATTCTGGAATTGTTAACAACAGCTTAAAAGTAGGAGAAAAAGTTCCTGAGTTTAGCTTGCAAAATGCAGTAGGTAAAACAGTAGAATTAAAATCATTACTTGCAGAAAATCCTGTAGTAATTTCCTTCTATCGTGGAGGATGGTGTCCTTACTGCAACATGGAATTAAGAGGTTTACAAAAATATCTACCACAAATCACAGAATTAGGAGCAAAATTAATCGCAATTTCTCCAGAAACTCCAGATAATTCTCTTTCCACAACAGAAAAAAACGAGCTAACTTTTCAAGTATTAAGCGATTTGGGAAATCAAGTAGCTAAAG
Organism: Dapis brunnea BLCC-M229; assembly: GCF_050015995.1. Taxonomy (NCBI): domain Bacteria; kingdom Bacillati; phylum Cyanobacteriota; class Cyanophyceae; order Oscillatoriales; family Microcoleaceae; genus Dapis; species Dapis brunnea. Next base: position 45,451 of record NZ_JBNHEP010000298.1, read on the forward strand.
AATTTGGTTTAGTCTTTCAGGTTCCCGAAGAATTACGCCCAATTTATCAAAATTTTGGTATTGACTTACCTGCTTATAACGGTGATGAAAGTTTTGAATTACCAATTCCTGGAACTTATGTAATTGCTACCGATGGTACAGTTATTCATGCTTTTGTAGACCCAGATTATACAAAACGCCTCGACCCAGAAGAGATTATTAATGTGTTAAAAAAAGTCAAATAGTACCATAGAGATTGCTTTAATTAGATAGAGGGATTAAAGTAGGGGCAAATGACTGTTATCCCCTACTTTTTCAGATAAAATTGTAGAATAGTTTAACTTTATTTTTGGGAAAAGAGTATGGGTATAGCCTTCAGCAAGCTGCTCCATCTCTTATAGCCCTAACCAATTGTAGACACTTTGTAGACGATGGTGTATTAAACCCATAATATCAAATCCAGTAGCATTGGTATATAAGAATAGTTAATTAAGAGTCAGGAGTCAGGAGTCTGGAGAGAAGAGAATTTAGAAAGATTTACTAATGGCTGAAGATGAAACATTTTTTTATACGGAATTAAGCGGATTTGACACAAAGGAAAAGATTAAATATCTTGAGTAACCGGATTTGCTATGAAACTATCAATGTATGTATAGAAATGCTGGAAATTAACAAAATGTCCTCAAAATTATGTCTGTGAAATATATTTACTATGAAACTGTTAAAAATATCTTAATTATCAAGATGGCTGGATAATTACTCACAACAATATACTAAGTATTTCATTAATGGATAATGGATAATTACCTCTGGTTAAAACCGCAACGGAATTGAATATAAAGAAATATCCTAGCACTTTTCTCGCATTGGTGATTGGATATGGCGCACTTCGGAGCAGCTCTGTAAGAGCGAGAAACCTCGCCATCCCATTCTAAGGTCATGCTCCGCAAACGACCGCTTTTTCCCTTGAAAGAAGAGGCTTTTAACCTGAATTATTTAATTAATAATTATTAATTATTCGGTAATAGCGTAAATTTAGATATGAGGAAACATGAAAAAATTGCCAAAAATTCCCTCAATCAAATCTCAAAATTGGTCAATTGAAAAATTACCAGGTTTAAGCAAACAACACCAAACTTTACTAATAGAATATGGAATTACCACTACTAGAAAACTACTAGAAATAACTCACAGTCCCCAACAAAAATTAATCCTAGCAAGTCAACTACAAATTCATCCTCAATATGTCAAGAAATGGGTGGCATTAGCAGACTTAGCTAGAGTTCCTACTGTTAGTTGTCAATACTGTGGACTTGTGCTTCATGCTGGTATTGCTTCAGTTACCCAATTAGCTCAAATACCCGTTCATAGATTGCACCAACAAATCCTCAAATTACAGGTATCAACTATGCAACGTCGCGACCTTTGTCCGACGGTAGATTTAGTTCAAGAATGGATTCAACAAGCTAAATTTTTATCATCATATCAAGGGTAAAGGAAAAAGGAAGAAGTTTGAAAATCAGGAAAAAACTTACCGAAAAATTTTGGTTTAAAGCCTCCCCTTTTAAGGGGATATTAACGAAGTCAGAAGTCAGAAGTCAGAAGTCAGAAGCGAGTGTGTAATTTTGAGGTCTCCTACGGGGCGCCTACTGTGCGGAATTACTTCCGCACACAGCCCCTCCAGAATGTAAGACACACTCAAGACAGTGATTTTTGTAACGGGGATTTAAGCCCCGCTCCAAAAATATTTCGCCTTAAAAGGCGGGGTTTTAGACCCTTATGATTTTGATAAATAAAAATTTTCATGATTAGTCAATCCTATCCGTTTTCAAGGAGAGGTAATTATTAATTATTCATTATTCATTATTCATTATTGAAAGCTTTTCTTACTTTTAACTTTTGACTTTATTTCATTGGTAATTTCATTGGTAAGGTACATCCTGAAGTCGGCAAGATGCCCGCACTAGAAAGATTTAATTGTTAATATTTGTACTTCATATACTTGAAATCTCCTGTAAATGTATTTCCGCTTTTTTTACTTTTAACTTTTGACTTTTGACTTTATAGCAGTTGAAGCAAAGGGCGCGGACATTTCTAAATATTGAAACCCTTTGATAGTCTACTGTTCCCTGTTCCCTATTCCCTATTCCCTAGCACTATATTTCAATATCTCATAAACTCAGGACTACCAAAAATTAAAGCTGCCCTTAAATCGGCAGAACTTTTATCAATTACTGCACGAGTTTGAGCAGAAAAATTATTACCCAAAGTAGCCATTAATTTTTCTGCACTAATAGGTTTACCCCGACCCAGCAAACCACCAGATAAAGGTATGGCTAAACTACTGCGTCGAATCATCGTATCTGAATCTAACCATGCTTCTTTTGTATTTTTATAACCGTCCGGAGTAACACAACCATAAAGAGGCATTCCTAATTGGTCTAAAATCCCATTAATAGGTCGAAAATTATCAACCTCATTACCAATAGCTCTCATGGCAGAAGCCACAAACCGATAAGGATTTTTAAACTTAGAATTATGCACATATGGCTGCCAAAATTCTGAACTGTTGAAGAGAGTATTTAGTAGCACAGAAATATCTCCCTCACTATCCGAAAAACTCTGAACTAAAATTTTTACTAAAGACTCTGATGGTTGGTCTGAAACAAAAGTTTGAGCTAATTTATAACTAATATGTTTAGCTGTTGAAGGATGACTAGCCAAAATATCTAAAGCTGTTTCACCTTCAGCCATGCCATTTTCTTTAATTGTTTGTCCGAGAAAAATTTTATCTCCTGGTTCGTGACGTTTTTCATCAAAATAAAATCCATCTGGATCTTCGGCTCTTTTGTTATTAGGAGGTAGACCCCAACCAGTAAAAATCTTTGCTAAAGCAATCACATCATCTTGACTATAACCTCCATCCACACCTAAAGTATGTAATTCTAATAATTCTCTCGCATAATTTTCATTTATTCTACCTCTATGACTCCGCCAATTATCTAAATAAATTAACATCGCTGGATGATGAGCAGTAGCACCTAATAAGTCTCTAAACTTTCCCAAAGCATGAGGTCTAATTGCCTGCTGTTCGTAAGAGCTAAAATATAAACGATTGAGTCCTTGACGACCAAAAACATTAAAGTGATTGTACCAAAAATCTACCATCACTTCTTCTAAATGACGCGGACTTTCTAATATTCGTAAAAAACGACCTTTAGTAGCTTGTAAAAATATTTTTTGTTCAAAACGTCCTTTAATTCTATTTAATCCTATCCGGTCTAATTTTAATTTTTTTCCATGTTGTTGAAGTCGTTGTAATTCTGTGATTATTTCACTGGGATTTAGGGGTAATGTATCTAGATATTTTAGCTTTTGAGTTAATACTTTTGGATAGGGAATATAATTAGGTTTTAGTTGAGATTGAATATAAGTTTCGACACCAATATTTTTAATCTTTTCAATTTGCCCAGGAGTTGGTCCGAAACTAAGACGATTAATTAGGTGTAAAATTTTAGTATCAGTCATAATTTTTATCAGAGTTTGAGTAATTATATAAATTAATATCTCTTTTTAAATAGTTATAATTACAGCTTGTAGTAGGGCTTTAGCCCTATCTATACTTAGGGCTAAAGCCCTACTACAAACCATATACTTTTTTATCACTTATTATTCAGAAAATAATATTAGTTAGAACTCAAACAATTTAACCCTGCATCTTCAGGAGTTGAATACTTCTCAGGAATAAATACGAAGTTAAACACTTGATTATCACAACGAACAACCTTAATTAACTCCAGGGGGTGTTTTTTGCGATCGCCAGTCCCCGGTTGAAATGTAATTTCTCCTGTTACCCGTCAACGCGGAAATTTTTACCTGCCAATATCTTCTTAATTTCCCGACGATGTTTTTCCCCATTTTCCTCACTCAATTCCTTTGATTAGCACCTGAGCAGCATCATAACTCAAAGCTGTACGATCGCTAACAGGACCTCTCCAAAATTCTTTAGCAGTCTTAGCAAAATTATCTTTGGGATTGTTCAAATGATGCCAGTTAACGGTGACAATCAGTTTTTCCAAGATTTGGGGTTGACCAATCTTCAGGGTTTTGGGACTGTAAATTGACGAATCACCAACTATCCAGTTTTGACCACTATTTTTTTTGATCACTTCTAGAGCATTAACTAGAGCATCACTCACTTGACCATCTGGAATTAAAACAATTGCTAATTTCTCAGAGTTTCTAACTTTTTGGATGGCACTTTTAGCATTAAAATTAGACTGAGAAATATTAACTGAATCAACGATGTATCCTCCTTTTTCTAGGAATTTTTCTTTAAATCGTTTTTTGTAATCACTAGAATAGGGACTAGCAGGATTATAAAAAATTGTAGCTCTATTTTGATTAATTTTATTCATCAAGACATCAACCATTGCTTCTGCTCGCAGATGATTAGTTGTGACAACTCGGAAGAAAAATGGTCGAGGTTGGTCTGTGAGTTCAGATGTGGCCGCACCAGGAGAAACTGATACTAATTGATTTTGGTTATATATATCTACAGTTGCCATCGTCATCTCACTGGTCCAAGAAGCAATATAGCGCTACGCATTAAGGTTAGGACATTGATACATCCTGAAACCCTTTGACACTTTACTATTCCCTATTCCCTATTCCCTATTCCCTATTCCCTAGCGCGTAGCGCTATAACACCCAGAATCTCTGATCGTTTGACTATTGTATTGGCAACATTCTTTGCTTTCTCCTCAAAATTAGCATCATTAGCAATGATAACTTTTAAACCTTTTCCATTCAAGTTTTTCGAGTTTAGAAAATCTGCACCAGGTAAAGTCGAATTAAAGGATTGATTCTTTTTAAATAGCTGGACTTTTTGATTTTTTACAGTGTAAATGGCTTCAAACCCAGTATTAGCAAGGGAAATACCTGAACTTGCTTAAAATAGCTGAAACCTAGATATATCAAGAAAATGTTTAATTTCAGGTAAAAACATTACAGTATAAAGGTTTGACCTTATTTTTAACCTGTTTTTTCCTAAAGTCCAGATAGGTGAAAGTTCAAATATTAAACCATATCTCCTCACAAAACTATTGTTATGGCAGAATGTGACCCCTGAGTGCTCAATGTGTAAGAAAATTCACCTCCACCCACAATAAAAAGTTAATTGTGTAAGAAAATTCACCTCCACCCACAATAAAAAGTTAATTGTGATAACTCATGCACATTTTCCCACTTCCCCAAAAACTAGGAGATGATAAAAATATAGAGCAGGACTTACACAAAGAATCTAAATATAGTAGGTCTATCTTGAAAAAGACCAATTAATGCTCTATATATAGCGTTAATGCGTAAGTCCTGCTCAATTCAAAAAACAAGGAGAAAATTATGTTTACTGCAACTCAAACAACTACTACTCGTCCTACTATATCCCTTGGTAGCACTGGTGAAGATGTGAAAGATTTACAAAAAGTTTTGAATGTCACTGTTGCTAATAATAGGTTAGTAGTTGATGGAATATTTGGTAATCTTACAAAGGAAGCTGTCATAGCTTTTCAAAAATACTATGGTTTAACTGCGGATGGAATTGTGGGTTCCCAAACTTGGGCAGTAGTAGATACAATTGTCCGCGCTACTCTGTATTTTGGTAGCACTAGAGAAGATGTAGAATATCTACAAAGACGGTTAAAAATGGTATTGGATTTGGTTCTTTGGTAGTTGATGGAATATTTGGTGTAGCAACAGAAGAAGCTGTGAAGAATTTCCAAAAATCCTCTGGTTTAACTGTAGATGGAATTGTTGGTCCCCAAACTTGGGAACGATTAGAATTGATCGATGTTTAGAGTTGAATTCACTAATCAAAACTAATCAGGACTTACGCTAGGGCGCTATACATAGCGTCTACTAATTTAGGCGATATAGCTGTCGCACTTGCTCCGCCTTTTCCTGACGGAATGCTCCGCAAACATGTCGGCGACAGCCGAAACGCCTCAATATTTCTGCCATTCTTAAAGGCGTAAAACTAGGGTAACTGTAATTAAGTGCCAACTGCCCTGTAATCACAAACTAGATAAGGAATTTACTCGATTTCAGTCTTCACTATTTATTAAAAATAGTTGATGAAAGGAATAGCATACTTTTCTAGGTAAGGAATTAAAAGTTTTGCCAAACAAGAATTATAAGATTAGTTGGCACTAAACATTAGGATTCTGGATAATATTGTATATGATAAGAAAAAATATCTCAACTAAATTCTCAATTTCTTTTCTTATAGGAATATTGGTACTTATTTCTACTGGTTGGTATTTTAAACATCATAAAAACACTGCTGAATTCTTACCAACTCCTGAAGCCGTACCAACTCCTGAAGCCTTAAAGGAGGTAGGAGTAGGAAAAATATTATCAGAATCATCTCCTATTACATCACAAAGTCCAGCATCTCAAGCAGAGCCTATCCCTGATATGCCTGGAATTAGTCCAAGACAGACTCCAAGACTTGGTGCTGATGAATTGTCAAAAATAGCTTTAAAAAGAGCCTTTGATAATCTTTCAAGTGGATTTGTTCGTCTGAATAAACCACCTGAAAAAATGAAGGTAGGTGATACTGAAGAAGTTAAATTAAGAATCTCTCGAAATTTAGAATCTAATTTATCAGAGTATCTTGAATCGAACTCTGATACTGCTGAAATAATGATAAGCCACTTTATGAAGGCAACTTTAAAAAGTGAGGGTGAACACATTGAAGTAAAACCACTATATCCCGTAGATGGAAAGCAAGCCCTACCAGAAGCTGGTTCAGCTGAATGGGTTTGGAGTGTGACAGCAAAAGAAGCAGGTGAAGATATCACTCTTTATCTAGTGGTTTATGCTCGTTTTAATACTGATAATCAGTCACAAGAAAGTTTTCAGTTAAAGACTTATGAGTTAGACATAGATGTGACAGTTGAGCCTTATGCTTTTTGGAAAAAAAACTGGAAGTGGATAATAGAAAACATGGATAAAATAGGATTAGTAGGTACTGGGACTGTCTTTTTGTCTCAAAGTAAAAAGTTTTTAAACAAACTTGAAAAATCCCATAGGCCGGTAGATGTCGCGACGAATAATAATAAAGCCTCGGATCAGAAGTAATATACCTGTCGCTTTATGGCTTAAAAAAAATCCCTAAATATCTCGTTCTGTAAGAATTATAGCTATTACTAATTTAAACGCTGGTAATTATTTTCCTGTCTGGGTTTGATAGGAAACAAAACAAACTGACAAAATACTTAAAGGAAGATAAAAATATGAACATCAAAGCTATTGCTCTTGCATCTATTATTGGTTTATCTGTTCCTGCGATCGCAGATATTACCTGAAATTCTCATAGTGCTTCTGCAATGCCTACCGATTTTGTCCGTCCAACTGGAGCTTTCATGGATAATAGGGAAAATTCGGTTGTTTTGCTGAAATTAGATGAGTTCAGAAACTATACTTATGAAGCTAAATCTAGAAAAAGTGGTGCTTTTATAACTTTGAAAAATCCTGATATTAAAGGGAATAACAAAGGCTATACTTATACCTTTAAAAACGGAAATCACAAATATATTATTGCTCACCGCCCTAAAAATCCATCAATTATCCGCCTGACTGTTGTCAACCCACAAGGATATGTAATCTTGAACCGCTTGATGGAAAAGGTTGGTACTGATTCGGTTGTCAATTCAATTGTGGGAAACTATGAAAATCATTTGTATCATTCTGGTGGAAAAAACGATTGGCATTATGTGACTATTAGTCGGATCGATGATAACACACTTCAATGGAAAAATCGTCTTGGTATAACCTGGACACTTCACGCAACAAAACATAGAGAAATACTTAAAGTTGGGAAAGATTGTCCGTACTTTGATCATGGTCATACTACTGCTACAGTAATATGGGATGGAAATCAAGTTTTAGGAATACTTGGACCCTGGAATAAGCGATATGAGAGGTCTAACTAAATACTAAATAAATTAGGAATGAGAATTAAGATTAACTTGAAGCAATTGCTTCAAGTGCTAAAGGCTATATATGTGTCTTGGCGTAATTCCTGTTGGTATTAGGAGTCAGAAATCGACAGAAATAGAACAGTTCAACCCTGCATCTTCAGGTGTTGAAAACTTCACAGGAATAAATGTAAAACTGTACTCCTGACTCGTTGGACAAGGAACAACCTTAACTAACTCAATAGATTGTTCTTTACGATCGCCAGTCCCTGGTTTAAATTCAATTTGTCCTGTTACCCCCTCAAAGTTGAAATTTTTATCTGCTAATATCTTCTGAATTCCTAAGCGGGTAGGTTGTTGCCGAATCCCTTCAAGGAGAACCTGAGCTGCGTCATAGCTCAAAGCTGTACGGTTACTAACAGACCCTCCCCAAAGCTGCTCAGTGGTCTGAGAAAAATAGGATTTTGGATTGCTTAGGGGATGCCAGTTAACGGTGATCATCAGTTTTTCCAAGAGTTCTGGTTGAGAGAATTTCAGGGTTTTGGGACTGTAAATTGACGAATCACCAATTATCCAGTTTTGACCATCATTTTCTTCGATGATTTTCAGAGCATTAACTAGAGCATTAGTCACTTGCCCATCTGGGATGAGAACAATAGCTGATTTACCATATTTTCTGACTTTTTGGATAGCATTTTTAGCATTAAAATTAGGCTGAGAAATATCAAATAAATCAATAACATATCCTCCTTTTTCTGAGAGTTTTTGTTTAAAATGTTTTTTGTAATCACTAGAATAGGGACTAGCAGGATTATAAAAAATTGTAGCTCTATTTTGATTAATTTTATTCATCAAGACATCAACCATTGCTTCTGCTCGCAGATGATTAGTTGTGACAACTCGGAAGAAAAATGGTCTAGGTGGTTCTGTGAGTTCAGATGTGCTTGCACCAGGAGAAACTGATACTAATTGATTTCGGTTATATATATCTACAGTTGCCATCGTCATATCACTGGTCCAAGAAGCAATAACACCTAAAATATCTGACCGTTTGACCAGGGTTTGGGCAACCTTCTGCGCTTGAGTCTCTAAGTTAGCATCATTAGCAATGATAACTTTTAAACCTTTTCCATTCAAGCTTTTCAAGTCTAGAAAATTTGCATCTGGTAAAGTGAAATTAGAGGATTTTGCCTGATAAAATAAATTCAAGTTAGCTTCCATTTGCGCTTGAGCTACTCCCCGCAAGATTTCTTCAGCGAGTTCTACATTACTCACATTCCCCGTTTCATCTTGTAAAACTGGAACCACAACTGCAATAGTATAGTAATCAACACCCGTCGCTTCTAAAAGAGTATTATTGAGATAAATTAAAGTTTCTGGGTCTCTTCGTTCCGTCTTCCAACTTTGCTGAAGATTTTGAGCTGCCTCCTGATAACTTTTTTTGGTGACAAAACAATCATTCCACTTTTGCCGAATATGACTATTCCAAATAGGTAGAAAATGATTCAATGGTTTTTGGCATTGGGCAACTGCATCCACACCCCTTTGTTTGTCTCGTGGTTGAAATAGTTTTATCAGAATTTCCTCACCTTTACTGATGTTATCTCCAAGGGTTTCAGGTTGAGGATAAAACCAACGACAAATTCCCAAAACACCAACGGTCGTCAAGAAAAACAGAATTATGTGCTTGGGTTTTATTGGAGGTTCAGGTTCAGGTTCAGGTTCAGGTAGAGACCAATATAGTTCAGGTGTAGCAGGATTTTGGATGAGTACAGGCAGTCTAGATGCTCTTGGATAAAACAATTCATTGGGAATAGCAATTTCCAGTTGTTGCAAACGTCTCCGTGCTTTTCTAACGGAGGTGTGGAGAGGTTGCCCTTGAGTAAATTCTTCCAGGAAATATTTTAAAAAACGCCGTGCCACTAAATCCGGAACAGGTTCTCGCATCACAATCAAATGGGGAATATTAAAATCAGCTAAATATTCAGCAATACCCAGTCCATCACAGGAATTAAAAATTGCCAGCTTGACTCTAGGAGCATTTCTCCTCAAAGCTTCTCTCAAAAGATCGATTGATAAATTTAAGGCATGATCGACATGAATAGTCTGACCAGAACTGTGCCCAGCATAAAAAATAATATCCCAATTTCCGAGCCAAAGAGTATCAAATAGTTCTTGAGGAGTCAGAGAATTTGCTCTCCCTGGAATAGAGGTAATACTTGCTCCATGTATATTTAAGTTCTCAATCAGTTCCCGATCCTCTTGCAGTTTTAATCCTCCTTCATCGCTGCCAAAAATTGCTAGAATGTGAATCGGTTTCTCCAAGGTTTCTGTTGGTCGATTATGCTTAGATAAAAGGGAAAATTCTGCCTGGGGTAAAAAATATGATTTCTCAAATAAATCCCAACAATCCCAGGATAACTTACGCAGATAAGGATTTGATGTATCGATTATAACTCGTACTGATTCATTTGTAGTTCTGTATTGAAGTTCTCCTATAATTCGCGCTGTTATAGCTCCAAAGATAGGTTGCCCCAACCAATTTCTGACATTAGATTCTAGGGTTAGAGTGGCATTTTGACAGCCTTCTAAACTGGAGATGTTGGTAGTTTGCCCATCTGGTATATGTATCCCTCGTCGGTGTCCTCCCAACTCAATATAAATCTTTCTCCATTCATCATAAACTATAGGAAAATCTGGGTTAGGGGGCAATTGAGGACACTTGCGTTCTGTGGCAATGATACTACCATCTTGCCAAAACTCCAGGGAAACAGGAAAACCTAATTCAAAACTGCCTTCTTCGATTTTGATAACAACTTGTCTATGCATTATTATTAATTTATTGCTTTGGTTTTAATATTATATTCATTTCAATAGACATCTCCAAAAATTTGCTCTTTGTAGGTTGGGTTGAGGATACGAAACCCAACACTGAATCTCAATGCCACAAAGATATTATATTGTCAAACCTTTTGTTTGTTTGTAGTAGGGTTTTAGCCCTAAAATAGATATTATATTGTCAAACCTTTTGTTTGTTTGTAGTAGGG
>NZ_JBNHEP010000299.1:0-5914 GCF_050015995.1 Dapis brunnea BLCC-M229
CCCTATTCCCTATTCCCTATTCCCTATTCCCTATTCCCTATTCCCTATTCCCTAAAAATGACAAAATATAGACTCTCTCAACAACACCTAAATTTACTGACAACTTGTCCGCGCAAATTCCAACATCTCTACCTAGATAATCTGAGTGTACCGACAACATCAGTAGAACAAGAAAGACTAAATTGGGGTACTCAGTTTCACTTATTAATGCAACAAAGAGAACTAGGATTACCAATAGAATCTTTGATGTTAGAAAATCAAGAAATGCAGCATTGTTTTGATAATTTTTCCCAAGCTGCACCAGAAATATTAAACTCTGAAAATCAAGATAATTTAATTTTACGTCAAGCTGAACATAGTCGCAGCATTAATTTTAATCGCTATATTCTAACAGTTATTTATGATTTATTAATTGCTGAAAATCAACAAGCACAAATTTTTGACTGGAAAACCTATAGTCATCCTCAAAACAAAAAAAAATTAGCTCAAAATTGGCAAACACGCTTATATCTTTATACCCTAGTTGAAACTAGCAATTATTTGCCAGAAGCAGTTTCAATGACCTATTGGTTTATCCAACCAAAAAGTCAAACCTTACCCTACAAACTAAAATTTTCTTACAATCAACAAGCACACAAAAAAACTGAACAGGATTTACAGGAGATATTAGATAATTTAACTTACTGGTTAAAACATTACCAAGAAGATAGGGCAGAATTTCCCCAAGTGCAGATTCTTGATAGTTGTCATACTTGTCAATTTGCTACTCGCTGTCAACGTTTTTCAGAAGTTTATGACAAAGAAGCATCTATTGAGTCTACAGATATTTCTGGTGATTTAATATTCAGTCTAGATAGTATTCCAGAAATATCGATTTAGCTAACAGTTTATTTAATTAAAAATATAAGTAGTAAAAAAATCTATGCTTATCTTCTCAGTGACTTAATTCTAACTTCAATCTATATAGTACAGAAAGCATACTTTATTCTTAAAAAGAATAATTAAAAAATCCTCAATGTTATTCTATAACCTCACTTGCCATTTCAAAATGAATGAAATTCTATTTTCTTTGGCTTTTGACTTTTATTTTTTGACTTTTGCTTGAAGCCAAGGAAAGAATTCCATGACGAATTATGCCAAAATTAGAAACAGCATATATTCATTCTCATTAGTTACAAGTAACTTAGAAATTGAAAGCAATTGGCTTATTAATCAGAATATCATGTCATCAAAAATACTTGTTGTAGATGATGAGCCAGATTTTGAATCACTTATCATCCGTAACTTTAGAAAAAAAATCAAAACAAAAGAACTAGATTTTATTTTTGCCAGAGACGGTGTAGAAGCACTAGAAATATTGTCAGAAGAACCCAGTATAGACATCATATTAACTGACATTAATATGCCCTTAATGGATGGTTTAACTTTACTAGATAATCTTCAACTTCACTATCCTGAAATCAAGGCAGTAATTATTTCCGCTTATGATGATATGGAAAAAATTAGGTCTGCGATGAATAGAGGTGCTTTTGATTTTTTGACTAAACCCATAGATTTTCCAGATTTAGACATTACGATTAAAAAAACATTAGCTAATGTTCAACAACTCAAAGAAAATAAGCGTTTAAAGCAAGAAAAAAATGAGGCAGAAGCAGCAAATAAAGCTAAAAGTGTATTTCTAGCAAATATGAGTCATGAATTACGAACACCATTAAACGCTATTATTGGCTACAGTGAAATTTTACTGGAAGATGCTCAGGATTTGGGTTATGAAGACTTTGTTCATGACCTTGATAATATTCATACTTCCGGCAAACACTTATTAACAATAATTAATGATATTCTCGATCTTTCAAAAATTGAAGCAGGTAAGATGGATGTTCATTGGGAAAGCTTCGATATCATGGCATTAATTGAAAATGTTTTAGCAACTATTCAACCCTTGATTGAAGAAAATGGTAATACATTAGAAATAATCTGTGAAGATAACCAGGAACCGATTGTCGCCGATCCTAATAAAATGCGCCAAGTAATTTTAAATCTTTTGAGTAATGCAGCTAAATTTACAGAAAATGGCAAAATAATTTTGAAATTTAAAGTTGTTAATAATGATGAAGATTTTATTTCTCAAAATGGAGACTGTAACTCTAAAGATAAGATGTTAGTTTTAAGTGTTGCTGATACTGGTATAGGTATATCAGAAGAAAAAATAGATAGTTTATTTCAACCATTTACTCAAGCTGACAATTCAACAACACGAAAATATGGAGGTACTGGTTTAGGTTTAGCTATTAGTCGTCACTTTTGTAAAATGATGGGTGGGGATATTGCTGTAGTTAGTGAAGTGAATAAAGGTTCAATATTTACTGTAAAATTTCCTGTTCCTGAAACAGGATTTATTAATTAATAACAGGGAATAGGGAATAGGGATAGGGAATAGGAAAGAAAAAATTAAAGGTGTACCTAATTAGCATGAAAAATGCTATATAAGTTTTACCTTTGATCGTACATTAATACTTTAAGGTGAAAATTACTTTATACTCTAGTATTTTTCCCAAATGCCTCAAACCTACTACCTATAGTGCTACCCGCAAGTCAAAATTCAACAGTTAAAAGTTAAAAGTTAAAAGTTAAAAGTAATCCCGGAGTGAATTTTTCCTACGTAAATACTCCGCAAACAGGATTTACCAATTTCCTAACCTAAATGCGTAGTGGCATAACATATTTTTTCCATAAATTCAGGAATAGTTTATAGGTTTATAGGATATTTCATCTGAACTTGATTTTGTTAAAGAAAAATCACTATCACTACTTGTACAAAAATAATAATAAAGATAGCAGTTATAATTACTGTTACAATACCAATAGGCTAAAATTATCTTATGGTAGTTCCTATTATTTTAAATACTTATCAAATCTCTGAAGCAACAGAATAGAATAATTAATCTTCTTCCTTCTGTTATAGCTTATTCACAGCAATAATTAAACTTTCAACTTTTGCTAAGTAGATGGGTGTAAAAACATATAAAACCAATTAAGTAGGTGTCAGGTGACGTGAGAAAAATTTTTTAATCCCTATTCCCTATTACCAGCTCCAGTGTTCCCTCTCAAGAATGATTTTCTATTTAATTTCACCTACCTACTTATATTCTATATTTGTATGGTTCCATGGTTAGCCCTAATTTTTTTATTCTATTCATTAGAAAAAATTCTTGGCAAAATTACCAGATTCAGTGTACTATCTCAAGAATGATTTTTTATTTAATTTCACCTACCTACTTATATTCTATGTAGCAATCATAAATTAGTTGTGAGAATTGAGGTGTTCCTTAAAAGTATAGAATATAGCATTTATCATATTCATATATATTCGTTTTTTCTTCTTATGTGTTCCCAGTGATACCAATTATCATGCATTAATGCTATACTTGAATACTACTTCAATTATTAAGTAATTAACACAGACAGAATAAGGTTTTTAATAATTATTAGGCATTTCATATTAATCATTCTCATGTTTACTTTTGTCTACTCCCGTTGCATATAACGTCCCTACTACTCCCCTACTCCCCTGCAATGCGAAAATGTAGAGAAGTTTTTCAGAAATGGTATTAAGTATTCCCAGTTAACTTTTCCCTAAAAATCTCCAATATCTCACAACTTAAATCATATTACTATACTTGTATGGTTGTATGGTTAGCCATACTTTTTTCATTCTATTTGTTACTACAAGGAATTACTAAATAAAGATGTCTCAAGAAAAAAAAAATTGGCAAATTACTGTGTCTGAGAATCTGCCTCATTCATTTCTTGAGTGTGTTAAAAATTATGCACCAAAATTATCAGGAAAATATCTAGCACAATTATTATGGCAGCGAGGAATTAAAAATAATAAAGATATAGTAGGTTTTTTAAATCCAAAACAATATCAACCAACTAGCTCCTTTGAATTTGGCGTAGAAATTAACAGAGCCATAGAAAGAATTATCTCTGCTAGAAATAATCAAGAAAAAGTTGCTATCTGGGGAGACTTTGATGCAGATGGAATTACCTCAACATCTGTACTCTGGGATGGGTTAGGAGAATTTTTCGAGAAAAATCTTCAACTAACTTATTATATTCCTAACAGATTTACAGAATCTCATGGTTTGAATTTTTCTGGAATAGAACAATTAGCTAAAGCAAATTATAGTTTGATAATTACCTGTGATACAGGTAGTACAAATATTGCCGAAATAGAATATGCAAATAATTTAGGAATAGATATAATTGTCACCGATCATCATACTCTTCCCTCAGAACGTCCGCCGTTATTTGCTATTATTAATCCTCGCTATTTTTCCCCCGATCATCCCCTATATAATTTATCCGGAGTTGGAGTAGCTTATAAACTTATAGAAGCACTTTATTTAACTTACCCAGAAATACCTAAAATTCCCCTAACAGAATTATTAGATTTAGTAGCTATTGGTTTAATTGCCGATCTAGTTCAACTAACAGATGACTGTCGTTATTTAGCACAAATAGGTATTGAAAAATTAAGTACACAATTACACAAAACTACCAGACCAGGAGTTGCTAAACTTTTGGAATTGTGCAAAAAAACAGGCGATCGCCCTACAGATATTTCTTTTGGTATTGGTCCTCGAATTAATGCTGTAAGTAGAATTATGGGAGATGCTAGCTTTTGTGTGGAACTGTTGACCAGTCGTGACCCTCAACATTGTCAACAACTGGCTATCGAAACAGAGTTGGCCAACTCTAGGCGCAAATCTTTACAAAGAGAAGTAACTGAAGATGTTGCTCAAAAATTGACCAAACTAGACCTTTCTACTACCCATGTCATAGTTCTGACAGATCCTCAATGGCCTGTCGGTGTGCTAGGATTAGTTGCAGGTCAAATAGCTCAAGAGTATGGTCGTCCTACTATTTTATTAAGTGAGGAAACTGAAGCTACCAAAACCTCTGAAGAGAAATTATTAGCTCGTGGTTCTGCCCGTTCTGTTGGTAAAATAGACCTCTATGAGTTGGTGAAAAATCAGGCACATTTATTAGATAGGTTTGGCGGTCATCCTTTTGCAGCAGGTCTCAGTTTGCCAGTAGAAAATATTCCGATATTTACAGATGCTATTAATCAACTATTGGGAGAAACATTAGGAGCAACTCTGAACCAAACCTCAGTAATAGAAGTAGATTTAATTGTGACTGTATCTGAGTTAGGTAGAGATTTATTTCAAGAACTAAAGCTTTTAGAACCCTGTGGTATGGGAAATCCGGTACCTAAACTTTTGATTCAAAATTGTTGGTTTACTAATGTTTGGCATCGGAACCAAACAGACCTACGGGGAAATAAGGTCAAATATATTAAAACAAATTTTGAAATTTGCGATGAGTCTATAGATAAAGGTTTTCCTGGTATTTGGTGGGGTCATTACAAAGAAGAAATTTCTCAAGGAATATGTGATGCTGTTGTGGAACTAGACTTCAATACTTACGAGAAACGTTATGAAGTCCGACTTATTGCTGTACAACCCAATCTCCAAAATACTCAAGTCATAGCATCGAATCCTGTAGATTGGATATTGGATTGGCGTGGAGAAATTCAAAATTCAAAATTCAAAATTCAAAAGTATTTCTCTACGGATGAATCTCATTTATCCTTTCCAGGAAATGAAAATTCAAAATTTCAGACTCAGAACTATAGTGCTAGTCAAAAGTCTCAGGTCTTACCTCCGGGAAATGAAAATTTAAAAATCCTCACTCCAAACTATAGTGCTACTCAAAAGTCTCAGGTCTTACCTCCAGGAAATGAAAATTTAAAAATCCTCACTCCAAACTATAGTGCTACTCAAAAGTCTCAGGTCTTACCTCCAGGAAATGAAAATTTAAAAATCCTCACTCCAAACTATAGTGC
>NZ_JBNHEP010000299.1:6014-21544 GCF_050015995.1 Dapis brunnea BLCC-M229
CCAAACTATAGTGCTACTCAAAAGTCTCAGGTCTTACCTCCAGGAAATGAAAATTCAAATAATAAGTCTGAGGTCTTACCTCCAGGAAATGAAAATTTAAAAATCCTCACTCCAAACTATAGTGCTACTCAAAAGTCTCAGGTCTTACCTCCAGGAAATGAAAATTCAAATAATAAGTCTGAGGTCTTACCTCCAGGAAATGAAAATTTAAAAATCCTCACTCCAAACTATAGTGCTACTCAAAAGTCTCCAGTCTTACCTCCGGGAAATGAAAATTCAAAAATCTTAACTCCAAACTATAGTGCTACTCAAAAGTCTCCAGTCTTACCTCCAGGAAATGAAAATTCAAAAATCCTAACTCCAAACTATATTGCTAGTGAAAAGTCTCCAGTCTTACCTCCGGGAAATGAAAATTCAAATAATAAGTCTGAGGTCTTACTTCCAGGAAATGAAAATTCAAAAATCCTAACTTCAAACTGTAGTGCTAGTGATGAGTCTGAGGTCTTACCTCCAGGAAATGAAAATTCAAGAATCCTAACTCCCAACTATAGTGCTAGTGGTGAGTCTCAGGTCTTAGCTCCGGGAAATGGAAATCCAAAATTTCAGACTCAGAACTATAGTGCTAGTGAAAAGTCTGACCTATCCCTTCCCGGAAATGAAAATTCAAAAATCCTAACTTCAAACGATAGTGCTAGTGAAAAGTCTCCGATTTTGCCTGGGGAAAATGAAAAAGACTTAATTATTCTTACAGAATGTCCCACAAGCTGGAATGACTTACGAATCTGGTTCCGACGAGCAATAAATCAACAGAAGAAACTAGCGATCGCCTACTCCCAACCTCCTATTGTCCCTCCCCTAGAAATCTGGCAAAAACTCCTGGGAATTGCCAAATATCTCAGCCGTACAAGCCAACCTGTCACTCGTTATCAATTGCTAAAAAAGTTAAATATTGGCGATGCTACTCTTAAATTAGGTTTTAAATCAATACAACATTTTGGATTTAATGTCAAGTATAAAGAGAGAAGTTTTTACATAATCCAGAATCAAACCAAAAATCAAAAAGCCTCCTGGGTCGAAAATTCTTTAACAGAAACTTCATCCCAAACAGTCCAAAAGTTCCTAGCAGCAGTATCAGAAGAACAATTTAGGGAAAAATACTTTTGTGAAGTGCCTCTAAAAACAATAGAAGCGATCGCAGCCCAAACAATTTTAGAAGATACTAATACCTCCATTCCCTTCTAGTTGCTCTACAATAATTGAAGTTGTGACACAGAACAGCCTCCTATTATGCTCATCTGTCCCCAATGTGAGTTTGAAAATCCTAACAATCATAAATATTGTCAAAAATGTGGTATGTCCTTAACCCACAAGAATTGTCATCAATGTGGCTCAGAAGTCCCCTTGACTGCTCTACAATGTCACAACTGTGGAGCCTATACAGGTCAATTATGGAAGGCCATTATTTACTATCAAACAGAAGTTACTACTCCCAGTATACCAGAGATTAATCTTAAGAAACTGAGTCAAGAAGAATTCATTACAGGAGCAAGCTCCCTGGGCAAGAATTCCGCAGCAGATATAATTACTGAAGAATCTGAAGAGATTTTAGAATTATCTCAGAATTCGGAGGAGAAAATTGAAATAGAAAATACTCCAGAACCTGGTGAAACTTTTGCTACATCAGCTTCAGATATAGAAGAAGTAGAAGAAACTCAACCAAAAGCAATAGAACACTCAGAGAATTCAGAATTAATAACTGTAGATATACTAAGTCCAATGTCTGAAGCAGTAAACACAGAGAATCCATTATCCTTAAACGATACAGAAATTCTCTCCACTGCATCAGAAGAAAAATACTTAGACCCTCAACAACGCTACCAAGTATTGGAAACTATACCAGCAAGCAACCAAAGTCAAACAGTAGTTGTGCAAGTATTAGACCGTTACCCACTAGAAGAAACCCCAATTCAAGCTTGGTTGAAAAATAACTCTGATGGCTTTAAACCAATAACCCCCGAAGCTATGGAAGCCTTAATTATCCCCATCATTGCCCAACCGTATATAGCATTACAGACCCAAATACCTCAACATTTGCCAAATATTCACGATGCTTGGCGATCATACTCGGAGGAAAGTTCGCGATTCCTTCGGAATGCTGCGCAAACGCCAGAGGAAGAAATACTACTTTTGGCGGACTATAGCAGTTGGCCACGATTAGTTGACCTCTGGGGAAAACAACAACTGCCCCAACTACAAATTTTATCGTGGTTGCAACAAATGACCGAATTGTGGATAGCTCTAACACCCTGGGATTGTTGTCAAAGTATACTCGAACATGAAAATCTCCGGGTAAATCAAGCAGATAACAACTCTATCAAGTTGCAACGCTTGTACTCAAAATCTGGTGAAGCCAAAACTCTGGGAGATTTAATGCTATTCTGGCAATGGTTGTTTGAGCAATCCCAACGTACACAATTTGGTTGGATAACAGCTTTATTTCAAGATTGGCAGAATGGTGAGATACAAACTATTGAACAATTGCGAGCCTATTTAATGAATACTCAAGATAACTTACAACCTCAAGCACCTCCTAAATCTGCACCTACAGTTTTGCAAACGGATGATTCTGCCTCGGAAATAGTAGATAATATTGAGACTCAAGATACTGAACTTTTACCAATACAATTGGTAAGTTTGGAAAGTTCCGGTAAAAGTGATGTAGGCAGTCAACGCGAGCATAATGAAGATGCTTTTGGGATTCAAACTCAGATAGAAAGTCAGGAAACCTCTACAGAAAGAATTATTCAGGCGAAAGGAATTTATATACTTTGTGATGGTATGGGAGGACACGCTAGTGGAGAAATAGCTAGTCAGTTAGGAGTAGATACGATTAAACAATACTTTAAAACAGAAGGTAGTTGGTCAATAGGTTTGCCTTCAGAGGAAACAATTCGTGAAGCAATTTTACAGGCAAATGAGGTAATTTACGATATTAACCAACAAGAAGTCCGTTCTGGTAGTAGTCGGATGGGTACTACTTTAGTCATGGCGATGATTTACGATACAAAAGTAGCTGTCGCCCATGTAGGGGATAGTCGTTTGTATCGTTTTTCTCGTAAGGGAGGTTTAGAGCAGATTACTCTAGACCATGAAGTAGGGCAAAGAGAAATTAATCGTGGAGTTGAACCAGAAATAGCTTATGGTCGCCCCGATGCTTATCAATTGACTCAAGCTTTAGGACCACGAGATGAAAATTTTGTTAGACCTGATATACAGTTTTTGAATCTGAATGAGGATAGTCTGTTAATTTTAGCGTCTGATGGTTTAACAGATAACCAGCTTCTGGAAAGCTATTGGCAAACTCACCTGGAACCACTTTTAGACAAACAAGCTAATTTGGAGTTGGGTGTAAGTAAGTTAATTGATTTGGCAAATCAATATAATGGTCACGATAATATTACAGCAATTGTCATTCGTGCTTTAGTGAAGCCACAAGAAAGAATGGATAATGGATAATGGATAATGGATAATAAAAACTATCTCTAATTATTGCTTTGCTGAAATTATCTGGCGCGCATTGACATATAAAAGTATTAGCCTTTTTTACCTTGAAAAAAGTACCTGGTTTTCAGCCCTTCATGCTTAAAAAGTTAGCCTAAATGGGTTGACGCGAGGCAGAAAAATTACTCTTGCTATTATGCACGACCACCTTCTCTATAACTCTCTGTTCCTCCTGACTCTTAACTACTCCCTACTTTATAAATTGTGATTAGGTTAACTCTCCTAGACCCTCAAAAAAATACTCCTTTAAAAAATTGGGACTTTCAGAGCGAATCAATAATTAAGGTTGGTCGCTCTCCTGATAATCATATTGTTTTATCTGATAGTTTAGTTTCCCGATACCATCTAGAGCTACATAAAATATCAAAGTCCCAATCTGGAAATATTTGGCGCTTAGTTAGCCAAGGTACAAATGGGACTTTTGTTAATGGAGTTTTGATGTCTCAGGGAATTGTTTCTGATGGTTCCCTGATACAGTTAGCGAGAGGCGGCCCGATTTTTAAGTTTCAAGTTCGGGCTACTTCTGCTGCAAAAATTCCCCAGCAATGTTGTCCCCGCGCTGGTGATAACCCAGCGGGAAATTTATTTTGCATCTATTGTGGTAAACCAATTCAGGTTGAACGCAGCATTCGTCAATATCAAGTGTTACGGATATTAGGTCAAGGTGGCATGGGTACTACTTATTTAGCTTGGGATCGGGAGCGACATAGTTTACAAGGTATGGGCGCTTCCCCTGCTGCTGCTTTAGTGGTACTCAAGGAAATGAATGCTGATATGGCTCAAATTCGTAAGGCTCAAGAATTATTTGAGCGAGAAGCTAGAGCGCTAAAATCATTAAGCCATCCAGGAATTCCTAAGTTTTTCGACTTTTTTGTCGAAGAAGACAAGAAATATTTGGCAATGGAAATGATTCATGGTCAGGATTTGGAGAAACGCATTGCTACTCAAGGACCGATTTTGCCACAACAGGCAATAGAGTGGATGATTCAGACTTGCGAGGTACTAGAATACATTCACTCACAAGAACCCCCACTTATTCACCGGGATATTAAACCTGCTAATCTTCTAGTGCGCCGTCGCGATAATCAGATAGTGGTTTTGGATTTTGGGGCAGTTAAAGAAATTGGAACGCCTTTAGGTACGCGAATTGGTGCAGAAGGTTATAGCGCCCCCGAACAAGACCGCGGGCAACCTTTAACTCAATCTGATTTGTATGCGGTGGGTGCAACTCTGATTTTTTTGCTGACAGGTCAAAGTCCTATGCACTTTTATGATAATCGTGGTAATGGTTATCGGTTTTATATTGAAAGCGTTCCCACTATTACACCACAAGTACGGGAGGTGATTGAAAAAGTTACACAACCATTGCCTAGCGATCGCTATCAAACTGCTCCAGAGTTAGCAGAAGCGTTGAATAGTTGTCTTTAAAAAGCAAACATAATCAGTTTTAATAAGCTGATACTAAATTTGGTTTAGATGTGTTATTTCTGAAAGGATATAACAGAAAAAAATGATGAATATCTTTTGTCAATCTGACTTGGTATCAGCGATATAAAGGCATATTTCAGTTCTTGACAAGGACTGCTTGTAGTAGTGCAATACTATCTCATTATCGATATTGTGCAAGATTTAACCTACTCAAATCAGTTAAAACAATCATATTATAGGTTCACCATTCACACTAAAGGCAGTTAGCTACAAAGGAGGAAATATTAATGGTTTGTGCACCGTTTAAATATCTTGGAATTACGGTTTTACACTTGGGGCACCCAAACAATTTTGAGGAACCAAGTTTTTTTTGAACATGACCACAGTTGCCACAAGTTTTATAACCATAAGCTTCCTGATAACGCAAAAATATTAAGGCTTTGTTTTCATCAGCCTGGCTTGAGTCCGATCAAGAAGTTAGTAAACTAATCTTCTTCCCAAGCCTCGACAGCTAATAGTTCACTAATTGGATCTTGCATCGAAAAACCAAACTCTTGCAGTTCTTTTTTCCAATAGTGCCATTTATCCCCAAAAAGTAGGGCAATCTTCCAGATACTATCTGTTGGCTTGATTATATTAGACTTCAGAAGGGAATTCACCTGACGCTGGAGTTTATCCATCGGGTGTATAACCTGTTGGCTCATAATACCTCTTAATTTTTTGAAATTCTCCTGAACACTACCTCCCCATTATCACTTTTACCGATTCGTGGATTTTTCGTGGCCTTGGGAAAGGTGCTTTATATGTTTATAATGTAGAATACTTACTTTTGGCAAGCCACTATAAGTAAAACTAAATTATTTAAAACTCATTGTAAGATTTATTTATGCTTCTTCTTGAGTTTTTATGTGTTTTCCTACTTGAAAACAATTAATTAATGTGATATACAAAAACTGTGTTTTTAGATAGGTAAACAAGATTTTTTTCGATTATACTGAAAATTATAACACAAATTTAGATATAGATCAAGATTTAGTTAGTCTGATAAGTAATTTTTGTATATTTAGTTATGCTGATTAGCCGTTCGGCATTTATACTACTTATACTTATAGATAGGACTTATGGAAAGAAACCCGGTTTCTACGAGAAATCTGGTTTGAATAATCGACATCTAGGCACATAAACTGGTTTAGGGGTTCCCGTGCGTCAATCCTATATTTATCAAAATAATATGGGTCTAAAACCCCGCCTTTTAAGGCAAAATATTTTTGGAGCGGGGCTTAAATCCCCGTTACAAAAATCACTTATGACTTATGACTTATGACTTATGACTTCGTTAACTAAGTCCTGAGAAAGGGTAGGGTTTCATTGGCGAGAGAGACTTGAATGCTAGTTTAAATCTGGCTAAGGCGGTCTAGGGGAGCCGTCCGATTGGCGACCTATCGATCGTAACAGCCTGTGGACTGGGTAAGGCCGACCTTGCCAGGTAGAAGCGGGAAGAGAACAGATAATTGTAGAAATCTACAGATTATCATAGGTTTCTAAGAACGGCGATTACTGGATTTTGGAAAGATTAGGATTAACAATATAGTTCTATTCTTAACCTGTCCACCTCAACTAAAAACAATACAAATACTAAAAGTCAGTTAATAGTCTAACTTTTCTGAGAGCAAAAGTTAATACAGTTTCCTGTGAAGAAATAATATCAGCTCGACCTTCCATTCCTGGTTGTATCGGATATTGACGTTCGCCCTTGACTAAGTAGGGTCGTTCAGGTTTTATAGTGACCTCATAATAAGCTTCTTGAAGCACTTCTGGGGCGATAGCATCTGGAGAAATTGAACTGACAGTTCCTTTGAGAATACCATAATCAGGGAAAGGATAAGCAGAAACCCGAATTTGTACAGGTTGACCTACTTTCACCCTGGCGATATCTGCTGCTGTCACTCTACCCTTAAATACTAAAGGTGTATTACTAGGAACAATCTGAGCGATCGCTGCTCCTGATTCCACAGTTTGTCCAGGATTGCGCAAAGATAACTTAAGTATAGTACCATTTGCAGGAGCGCTAATTACGCTATTATCAAGCTTAGTATTTATCTGTTCTAGTTCTCTGTTACCAGCAGTCAATTCTTTAATTAGTTCTGTTCGCTTGACTATCAGATCGCGTCTATCTTTAGCAAACTGTTGAGCAACTGTAGGCAAAGATTGGGATAGTTCTAAAATAGCTGATTCAATGGATGATTCATCTATTTTATTATTTGCTACTGTAGATGATTGGGATTGCTGAAAAGTCTGAGGTCTAGCAGTAGCTAAGATTTGAACTTCTAGAGCAGATATTTGTTGATTTATCTGCTCTAATTCTATGTCGCACTGTTTTATTTTTTCTTGTAGTTGATTTTTTTGACGATTAAGAGCAGATTCATCTATGCGCGCGATCGGATCTCCTATCTGGACTGCTTGATTTTCATTTACTTCTATACTGTCAACTTTACCTTCTGTAAGTGCTTGAACAATTCTTACATCTCCTGTTGGTCTAGCAATAGCTTCAGTTCTCACAGTAGGATTATACTTTACTACACTCATTAGGGCAATAGCTGCACCAAATGTTCCCACTAAGAACATTCCCCCTATTTTATTCCAACGACTCATAGGAGGTAGAAATTCATCACTTTCTAGGGGTTGTACTTCTATAGAGTCAGAATTATTGAACATAATTTATTTTCACTTGCTAAAATAATTTTTTTGAGACTAAATTTGAGAAATTAATATCAAGTTCAGCTAATTACCTACGATATGCGATCGTAAATGGTTGTACTAGGGGTTTGGTCTGCAAACCCCTATACATGACTGGCAATGACAAATGTTTTATCGAACATAATATAACTACTCCAACTAATTACCTTATTTATATTCTTCCCTGTTAAATCAAATATTGTCGGGGAAGTTCTCATCTCACTCTGAAATTTTAATCTTTCTATGAGTTATCTTACTTCTGGATTTTTTTAATTTCCTCTACTGGAAATTCTCTAGCTTAGGAGTTATTTTGTCAGCGATCCGGATCAGGTTAAAACTGGCAGAAATTAGGATTAAAGTTAAGTAGTCGTACAAAATAAATTTCCTAGTTGAGAGAGGGAACAGGAGACAGGTAGTCAATAGGATGTGTAATTAATTTTGCATAGGAACTTAATACTCAATATAAAATTATCATAGAAGTTGGCAAAAATCCGGATAGTGCAGATTATTTTGGAAGTATAAACTAAAATTCCTTCAGAAGTTAAAGAAATCAGCAAAGATTACTGCTATTTTCAGAAAATTATTAACCATGAGGAAGTTCATCATGCAAGAATCTCAACAAAAGCAACTTTTTACAGAACTGAATTCAGAAGAATCTACCACAATAAATGGTGGTTACAATGAAAATTATCAACATCGCCGTAGTTTTTTAGGTTTTCAACTTTGTCCTCGCAGTTATTACGGTTATAACCGTTCTTATCCTGACTATGAACGTTATAATTCTAATTATTATAAGGGGAATATAAGAGGCTATTACTAAGGTTAACTTTTTCATATTTCAATAACAGATAAATTATCATTATTTAGCTGTTTAATATCTTTCTAAGTAGGTTGTTCATTACATGGATAATGGATAATGGGTAATTACCTCTGCTTAAAACCGTACGGGAATTGAATATAAGGAAGTATTATTTCTTGTCTTGGTCGATTGGATATGGGGAGGGAACCTCACCATCCCATCCTACGGACTGCTCCGCAAACGACCGCTTTTTCCTCTTGAAAGGGAAGGCTATAAGAGACTGTTTGTAAAATAAGTATTAAGAGAACATGCGAGTGACTAAAATCTAAAAGCGGTAATACTTCAAGAGATTGAAATTTGGTAGGTAGAGAAGTATTCAGTACATATATTCCTAGATTTTTAAGCGACAAATATTTGTCTTGATTTCTTCCTCCTTATTCCCTATTCCCTATTCCCTATTCCCTGTTCCCTGTTCCCTGTTCCCTGTTCCCTGTTCCCTATCTCCTTTTTATATTTCCTTTACAAACAATCTCTAAAGGGTGAATTATTGAATTAATAATTATTCATTATTAGACCTCTCCGGAAAAGAGGGAACAGGGAACAGGGAGAAGTAATTGATAATTTATGGATAATAATTGATTCTATTTTTAATTTTCGGAGATGTCTATTAATTATTGGATAAGCATTTCCTGGGGAATGCAGAGCTAACAGCCGTCAGCTAGCTGAATACTTAGGGTAAAATTAATTAAAAAATTAGGAGGGAGGTTTCAAAGGAAAAATACATCCTCAAATATTCTACTTATCTCTATTTTCATAGTTAATTCATTGATGATTAATTATCGCTAATTTAATATTTTTGACAGCGAAAATAGCTGGAAATTAAAGCGAAAATAGCTGGAAATTAAATAGAGGCTAAGGAAGATAGATTGAAAGATTGAAAATAGCTCCAACCTTAGATATATCAGTCAATATTTTTTTGAGATTAAACCATTACTCTATAAGTTTTTAATGCTATTTCAATACCAGTTTAATCAAGATTTGCTACAAAGAGAAAATTTTGATTATAACTGCTTACTTATTGTATGAATTGATTGATATAATTAATCAATAACATCTAACATTTTCCTGTTTTTTTATTTCTTTTTAATTCTTCCTTCATTCATTTATTATGACTCCTTTTTTCAGGAATTATATAGGAGTCATATTTTAATATTTTCAGAGTTTTTATATATTTGATAATTTGTTAAAAATTATTTAGAATTGCTATATTTAATTCAAAATTATTTAGATCGGTATTTATCCGGATGTTGTTAACTACTAAAGAAGAATGAATTGTAATTCCTAGTAGTAAACAGGAATTATTAAACGTTACTAATGTAATTAACCTTGAGGAAAATATCGATGCAAGAAAAAGAAAATAACCAACTCTTTACTGACCTTTCTACTGAAGAGTCTGCTACTATCAATGGGGGTCATGGATATTATGGTCGTTACCGTCGTAGCCGTTATTACGGTTATGGCTATCGTCGTTATTATCGTCGGCCTGTACGTTACTACTCCCGTCGTCGCTACTATGGCGGTTGCTACTAATTAAAATTTTTTAACAGTAGTTTTCTCCTGATTAATTGAAAAAAAAGTAAATTTTTTACTGCTTTTTATCAGCTCATAAATAGCAGATAATCAGGAAAAAAATCTCCGGATGCTGGAAGTGACTAACGAATAATAGATCGGAAATTACAAGATAGTTAAATAAAATTATAGAGATTTTAACTATCTTGTAAACCGAAATAAGCCAGAGGATAATCTTATGCAAGAAACTCAAAACAGCGAACTATTTTCTAATCTTTCTTCTGAAGAATCTGCCACTATTAATGGTGGTCATTATTACGATGATTGTTACGGTTATGGTTATGGTCGCCCTGTACGTTACTATCGTCGTCCTGTTAGCTACCACTATCGTAGCTACAGTTACCATTCTCGCCCTGTCAGTTATAGCTACAGAGGCTATAACGATTGCTACTAAAAATTAGCGATGTAACTCTGATTTAAGCTAATTTAAGTTCAACTAATTCAACTAAATTTAGCACCTACAAAATTATAGGTGCTTTTTGATCAAACTTGAAGTAGCTATCAGATTTGCCGAGGGAATACTTTGTTAACAGCAGTCAGTTATCAGCCACAAAAATATAGTTACCCAATTCTTTAAAAGTTTGGGTTTCAATTCCTTTTACAACTACTGAAAAACTGACTGCTAGTTTCTAAAGGCTTTTTAAACACCAGTTCAATAGAAATAAAAAAATATCCTGAAGCTCTAACTCACCTAAAGAATAATCTATTACAAATCACGAGATAGTTGCATAAATAAATATAAGTTTAAACTAGCTTGTTGATTAAATTAACTCTGAGGAAAAAATGATGCAAGAAACTCAAAATAACGAACTATTTTCTGATATTTCTACTGAAGATTCTGCCAGTATTAATGGTGGTCATGGTTGTGGTTGTGATGGTTACGGTCGCGGTCGCTCTGTAAGTTATGGCTATGGTCGCCGTGGCTATTACTATGGTGGTTATGGATATGGGCGCCCTGTACGTTATGGCTACCGTCATCGTAGTTATGGCTACGGTTATGGTGGCTATCGTCGTGGTGGCTGCTACTAAAAGTTATATCATGCTGGAATTATAACTTTAATTGATATTGCATGAAATCAAGTACCTATAGTTTTATGGGTGCTTTTTTCTGATTTTATTCATAGTAAATAGGGTAGTCCTGCATGGTAATGGTGAGGATATATATTTTTGGCATTGCTGAATTAAGGTATGAAAGTAAGTTTATAGGTAATAGGGAACAGGAAACACTTAACTGGGAACAGTTAGTATTAACAAGTGGTTCAAACAATCCAAAATTATCAAATCATACCGTGTTTCAGCAACGCCATATTTTTTAATTTCTCCCACACTCCCCATCTCCCCAAACTCCCAGTGCTTCCTTTACCATTACTATCCACCACCACCGTAAATAGTAATAGTTATTTGTCATATAGTAATTCTTATATTGGTGAGGTATAAAGTTTTAGGCAATATGGAATAGAGATATAAATTTATACCAAATATTTATGAACTTGCATATAACTAGAGATTCTCAAAACATTGCCTTTCCTAAGTTTATTTGTAAGTATTTAGATATTAGCCTTCAGCCTTCAACTTCTAGCTTTCAGCTTTCAATTTTTCCTTGGTAATAATTCTGCACTAACGGGACTTAAACAAAATAGGAGTAGAAAATAGACTCAAAGATAGATAGGGAGAGGTTTTTACGTCAAAAAGGTATAAATCCTTTATAAGCACGGGTTTTAGCAATTTTTAGGTCGTTGACGTAATTCCCTTGTGTAGACTGACTTTCAAGCAGTTTTTATGCCAAAAAATGTCTAAGTACCACTAAGTAATTAATGAGAAAGATTGGCTAATATGCTTTCAGAGTAATTTTTAATTTTCACTCAATTTTTCAACTCTGATTCTTCCTTCAAAAAGAATAAGTTAATGGCGCTCTAGCTGATGGCTGTTAGCTCCGCATTCAGCAGGAAATGCTTAAGTTATTTTTCAATTAAAAAATGTAGTTTAATCTAAATAAAAAAATCTCCGGAAGCTGCAACTGAGCAAAAGAATAGTCTATTACAAATCACGAGATAGTGAAATAAATAGAAACAAATTTATACTAGCTTGTTGATTAAATTAACTCTGAGGAAAAAATGATGCAAGAAACTCAAAATAACGAACTATTTTCTGATATTTCTACTGAAGACTCTGCCACTATTAATGGTGGTCATGGTTGTGGTTGTGATGGTTACGGTTATGGTCGCTCTGTAAGTTATGGTTACGGCGGATATCGTGGTGGCTATGGCTACAGTTATGGTGGCTACCGTCGTGGTTACGGTTACAGTCGCTCTGTAAGTTATAGTTACCGTCGTGGTGGCTATGGTGGCTGCTACTAAAAGCTATGTAAGGATTCAGCTATCAGCTATCAGCTATTAGCTATTAGCTATGATGTCCGCTAGCATCGTTTGTGTATAAAATTAAGTCATAATTGGCAGAAGGATTTCTGCCTTCTGTATTTCTTCCACCAAAGTGTAAGTATTCAAGCAGACATGATATGAGTTAATAAGTCATTGTGACGTTTATGAGGTATTAGTCTCCAAGGAGAATTAAAAGCTACGTTTGCGCAGTATTGCGCAGGAAATGGGAGCTAGCTGAATGCTTACAAAGCTATATCATGGTCAGATTTATAGATTGACATTTCATCAAATTAAGCACCTATAGCTTTATTAGCTTTATGGGTGCTTTTTTCTGATTTGATTGTTTGTTAACAGAAAGAGTTATTTGGCATAGCATAATTCATCAGTTGTAAGCATTCAGCTATTAGCAGTCAACTCTTAGCTTTTTAATAAATGAAGCAAGCAAAGGACATACTTCTACATCTCCATTTTTACTACATCCTTCTTTAAAGGTAATAAAGCTGATAGCTGAAGACTGAATGTTTACCATCAATCTAGTTATTTTTAAATTAAAAATTAAATTATTATGTTAGACATTGTACCAGTACCAATATTACCCAAAGCATCTACTGAGCGTGAAATAAATAACTTTAATAAATATCCAATAATTCTCCAGCAAAGTGAGGAAGATTGTGGAGCGGCTTGTTTAGCTTCTATTGCCAAATATCATGGTCGTACTTTAACAATTAATCGGATTAGAGAAACTATAGGTACTAATCAACAAGGAACTACATTATTAGGTTTAAAGCAAGGTGCAGATACTATCGGTTTTAATGCTAGGTCTGTGAAGGCTAATCCAGGAATTTTAAATAAAATTGAACAGGCTCCTTTACCAGCAATTATTCATTGGCAAGGGTATCATTGGGTAGTTTTATATGGTAAACAAGGCGACAAATATGTAATTGCTGACCCTGCCATTGGGATTCGTTTTTTGTCCGAAAAAGAATTAGCTGAAGGATGGGAAGATTGGGTTTGTTTGTTAGTAGAGCCTGACCCAAAACGTTTTTTTTCTGAGGCTGATGAAAAGGTAAGTAGTATTAGCAGATTGGTAAGACGAGTTTGGTATTATCGTCAAATTATTTTTCAGGTATTTATACTAAATATCGTTTTGGGTTTACTTTCTATTGCTTCTCCTTTTTTGGTGCAAATTTTGACTGATGATGTGCTAGTTCGTGGCGATTTTCAGTTACTTACCAGTGTGGTAATTGCTGTGATTGTGATGAATATTTTTAGTAGTTGTCTGGAGTTAGTTCAGTCTAATATGATTGCCCATTTTGCTCAACGTTTGGAGTTAGGGCTAGTGATGGAGTTTGGCAGACAAATTTTACGTTTGCCATTGAATTATTATGAGACGCGACGTAGTGGTGAAATTGTTAGTAGGCTGACGGATATTAAAGAGATTAATCAGTTGGTTTCCCAAGTAATTGTGAGTTTGCCTAGTCAATTTTTTATTGCTTTGGTATCTTTGATTGTGATGTGCCTTTATAGTTTTTCTCTGACTATAGTTGCTGTTTTTATGGCGGTGGTTATGACTTTATCAACTATTGCTTTGCTGCCGATTTTACAGCAAAAAACTAGAAGTTTATTTGCTTTAGAAGCAGAAAATCAGGGTGTTTTGGTAGAGACTTTTAAAGGAGCGATGACTCTCAAAACTACCTCTAGCGCTCCTCAATTTTGGGAAGAATATCAAGGTAGGTTTGGCAAGTTGGCTAATTTGAGTTTTAGAACTACTCAGATTGGGATTGTCAATGATGTATTTTCTGGTTTAGTTAGTAATATTGGTAATATTTTTCTGTTATGGTTTGGCAGTAATTTAGTTATCGCTGAACAATTAAGTATTGGTCAGTTATTGGCTTTTATTGCTATGAATCAATATGTGTCAACTTTGGTTAGTACATTGGTGGGATTGATGGATGAATTGGCAAAAGTTCAGACTGCTACTCGACGACTTTCGGAAGTAATTGATTATCCTCCAGAAACAGATGAAAATCATCAAAAGCCGGAGGCTAAAATTAAGGATAATTCTGATATTATTTGCTCTAATATTAGTTTTCACTATGCTGGCAGAATAGATTTATTAGAAAATTTTTCTGTGAGGTTTCCTGGTGGTAAGTCTATTGCTTTAATTGGTGAGTCTGGCTGTGGTAAAAGTACGGTTGCTAAATTAATTGCTGGTTTATATCCTGTGCAATCTGGTAATGTTCAAGTTGGTATTTATAATTTGCAAGATTTAGATATAAATTCTTTGAGAAAACAGGTTGTATTGGTGCCTCAAGATGCTCATTTTTGGAGTCGTTCAATTATTGAAAATTTCCATTTGGCTGCACCTGGGGTAACTTTTGAACAAATTGTTAAAGCTTGTCAAATTTCTGGAGCGGATGAATTTATTAGTCGTTTGCCTGATAAGTATCAAACGGTTTTAGGAGAATTTGGAGCTAATATTTCTGGGGGTCAAAGGCAGCGTTTGGCAATAGCTAGAGGTATTGTTAATGACCCGCCTGTATTAATTTTGGATGAGTCAACTTCTGGTTTAGATCCTATGGCTGAGTCTGAAGTTTTGGAGAGTTTATTGTCTCATCGTAGTGGTAAAACTACTATTTTTATTAGTCACAGACCAAGGGTTATTAGTAGAGCTGATTGGATTGTTTTATTAAATCGTGGTCAGTTAGAATTGGAAGGTTCTGTCGAATCTTTACGGGCAAAACATGGGAATCATTTAGATTTTTTGAATCCTTAAATTATGGGGCGGGAAGAAGTTTTGCTGCTCTATTTTTCTGTTCGGTTTCGGTTGAGTATCTCGAATTTTCCCGACTCGACTATTGCGTATGGAGCAATAGTAGTTTTTTTCATTCCCTGAAGCACCCGGAACAGATGTTTGGAGAATTTCCTGACTATTGCTCCATACGCAATAGTAGTTTTTTTTCATTCCCTGAAGCACCCGGAACAGATGTTTGGAGAAT
>NZ_JBNHEP010000300.1:0-6958 GCF_050015995.1 Dapis brunnea BLCC-M229
CAATTACACCAATGGCAATACCAACAATTAATCCTTGCCATCTCCCTCTCTTTTTCTGAGCGGGAAATTCTTTGGTATCATTGATATTTTGCTTATCTTCTTGTGCTTGAAGATAGAGTTTAGGGCCATATATATTTTCAGTCTGGCCTTGACTATAATTGTCTATACGATCGCTGTGTTGTTTTTTTAGTATATTTTCTGGTATTACAACTTCTTTCAATTTACTTGTCCCTTTCTACCACTTAGATATTTACATTGTAAATAAAAATTATAGTTTTGTTATATTTATTTAAATTAAATAGTAATTTGTATATAACTATTCCTAACTCTGGTCTGATGTACTTAATTACCTTGACTATTACAAACTAGAGAAAAAATGAAATAAGAAATTAACAAACAACTCAAACAACTACAATAAAAATGAAATCTAAAAAAATCAAAATTAGTTAAGTAAAAAATATGTTTAATGCAACTGAGATACTAATTAATTCATTTGTCGAAAAAATTAAGGAAGGCTACCATCGCACTTATGGCGGTTATAAATCTAATTACGAAGAAATTATTGGTTGGGCAGGAAATATGGCATTAGAAAATATTGCCAATAGTGATGCCCTTTACCATAATGTTGAGCATACTATTTTAGTTACTCTTGTAGGCCAAGAAATTCTACGGGGAAAACATATTCGAGAAGGAGGTGTGGCCTGTGAAGATTGGTTACACTATATTATTTCCTTAGTTTGCCATGATATTGGATATGTAAAAGGAGTTTGTCGGCAAGACAAAAAAGGTTGGTACGCTACAGGTAGGGAAGATGAAATGGTTAATTTGCCCTTAGGTTCTACTGATGCTAGTTTAACTCCTTATCATGTGGATAGGGCAAAATTATTTATTAATGAAAGATTTGGTGGTCATAAACTGATTGATGTAGAAATAATTAAACAAAATATTGAATTAACACGCTTTCCTGTTCCGAAAGAATCAGATCATCAAGATACTGTTAATTATCCTGGTTTAGTGCGGGCAGCAGATTTAATAGGTCAGTTAAGTGACCCCCGCTACCTCAAGAAAATAGGTTATTTATTTTACGAATTTGAGGAGACAGGTTTTAACCAAAAGGTAGGGTATAAAAATCCTAGCGATCTGCTTGATAACTATCCCCAGTTTTTTTGGCAAGGGGTTCATCCTTATATAGAAAAAGCTCTCAAATATTTATCACTAACACAGGAGGGTAAGCAAATAATTGCTAATCTTTATTCAAATGTATTTGTCGTGGAGCATAATTCTTCTCAAAAGATTGGTGTTTAGAAATTAGGGAGTGAGTAGTTAGAAAGTTAGGGAGTTAGGAGTTGGGGAAAATTGAAATACATCTGGTATATTTTTCTTAGGTTGGAAAGACTGGAGATTTTATTTATCAATAATTATCCGAATTTGATATGATACTAATTTAAATTTCATAAGTACCTAGTACCACTACGCATAATTTATGCATTAGTCAAAAATAAAAAGTGTTGATTGATCGGGCTTTTAATATTTTCTAACTGGTCAGTTATTTAGGCTATCCTGTACTAGGAAAAATTAATTACCATTATTTATTAGCTTTATTTTTTACAACTTATGCTTTTACTTACAGAAGTTTTCTAGTCTCAGAGGTACAAAAATTTGTGGTGGTGCATAGTAATGGTAGAGAGAGTATGGTCCGTGTGGTCCGTGTCGGAAGTGTGGTCCGTGTGAGCAGAAATTAAAAAATATATATCTTCACCATTACGGGAGCAGGACTACCCAAAAATTTAAGGTATTAGGGAGTAGGGATTAAGAAATAAGAAATAGAGATTAATGTTGAACTTTACTTCACTATCTTCAAAAGTGCTGTAAAATATTTCCACATTCATAAAATAGGTAACTAAGAAAAGGTAAATATTAAGTATCTAAAAAGGAATAAAAAAAGATTTAAATTTGAAATTTGATACAAGGTATAAAGTGTTTTGCTATAGGCATAAATCACATATTAATATATGAGATCATGTTCGGTTGAATACTGATAAATAAGTCAGTAAGTAGAATAAAGTAGCTTTGCAGATGATAAGTTTTTTGATCGCTAATTAGCCGGACATGATATGATGGCCTTTTTTGAGTTTGGTATTAAGTAACTATGCAAAATTAATTTAAAATTTTGTCGAAGTAAGGAATAGGGAACAGTGGAGTTGGGAACAGAAAATATATCCGAATCGCCAAATCCAATTATTATAGGTTAATTACCTCAATAACCAAATTATTTATTGGTAGAGAGTTTGATTTTTTAAAATATGTCTGTCCTATTCAATAATTAACAATTGGTGGTAGTGCATTAAAGAAGTGTTCAGAACTCAGTTGTTAATTTTTAATGGTTTATAAGAGAATTTAAACCCCTGAAAAACTATCGGGCTAACTGAAGCCAGGAATTTACATAATAGCTTAAAAAGCTGATAGCTTATTAAAAAAAAGAGGATTGACTAAAATTTTTTTTTCCTTTAATGCGTAGAGGATTTCAACCTTAATTCTTTGGTAAAGCCGATTTAGTATGAGTAGTAAATATACAAATAATTTGACTTAACTACTTATAGAATGTTCGAATAATTAGTTATGATTAAGCTCTAGTGATTAGTAGCTAAATCAAGTTCTGCAAACCTGCCATCCCATAATAAATTTTGGGTG
This sequence comes from Dapis brunnea BLCC-M229, assembly GCF_050015995.1. NCBI lineage: Bacteria > Bacillati > Cyanobacteriota > Cyanophyceae > Oscillatoriales > Microcoleaceae > Dapis > Dapis brunnea. Next base: position 2,692 of record NZ_JBNHEP010000300.1, read on the forward strand.
GTAGTGCATAGTAATGGTAGAGAGAGTGTGGTCTGTGTGGGGGGTGTGGGATATATTCAAAAATAGACATCTGGTGATCATCAAAAATCAAATCAATCCCATACGCATAAATCATCAATTCTTTCCCTCTAATCTGTACTCCCGTTCCATGCAACGTCCCTACCTACTTCCTACTCCCTCTTTTAATACCATTACAATGCAGGAAAACCAAATTTTGAAGCATTCTCATACCTTACTAATTACCCATTACTAACTTTATGAATGTTATATTTTCACCTCTTCAAAGATTTTTAATTACATGGTTATTATTATTAGTGACAGGTTGGTTTACTATTGGAGCAATTAGTTTTGTTGGTGAAATTATTAGTATCTTGATTACAGCAGGATTAGTAGCATTTTTGCTCAACTATCCAGTGGCTAAATTACAAATATTTTTACCTCGAAGTTTGGCAGCAGGTTTAGTATATTTAATTGCTGCTTTGATAGTTTTAGTTATTGGTCTAACTATTGCACCACCAGTATTTAATCAAGCTCGACAATTGTGGTTAAATTTTCCAGAATTGTTAGAGTCGGCCAGATTACAATTGACAGAATTTCAAACCTGGAGTGAATCTAATAATTTACCTTTTGATGTCAGGATTTTGCAACAGCAACTATCAACAAAAGCTCAAGAAGAAATCGAGGCGATCGCTGCTACGGGTTTTGGTTTAGTAGTAGGAACTGTTAACTGGTTTTTCGACTTAATATTAATCTTAGTAATCTCGTTTTATATGCTCCTAGATGGAGAAAGACTGTGGAATAATCTTACTAGTATTATTGCTCCAAAAGTACGAGATGTATTTACACAATCTCTAGAAGGAAATCTTCAAAATTTTGTTTCCGGGCAGTTGCTATTAGGGTTATTTATGGCAACTACTTTATCTCTAGCTTTTTGGTTTTTAGGAGTTCCATATTTCCTATTATTTGCAGTCTTTATAGGTGCAATGGAGTTAATTCCATTCATTGGCGCAACTTTGGGCATTGGTACTGTAGGTATTATCGTAGGATTTATAGATTTGTGGTTAACATTAAAAGTCTTAATCGTAGCGATCGCTATGCAACAAATTAAAGATAATATAGTTGCTCCTAGAATCATGGGTAATTTAACCGGACTTAGCCCAGTAATTATTTTTGCAGCATTACTATTAGGTGGTAAAATAGGAGGACTGTTAGGAGTAATATTGGCAATTCCTCTAACAGGAGTTTTGAAAAGTATTGTAGAAGTTGTGTTAAATCCTAAACTACCACCCCAAACAGGTTCTTTTTTTTATAATCCTCTTAAGGGAGTAGGGAGTAGCGAGTAGGGAGTAGGAGAAAAAAATATACTTGTATACTTGATTAAGTTACTTAAATACCAAATAGACTTCTCCAAAAATAAAAAATAAAATCAATTATTATTCATAAAATTATCAATTACTCCCCCCTGTTCATAGTTAAGTGTTCCCTATTCCCTCTTTTATGGACATGTCTAATATAAAATTAATTTGGCTTAACTACTTATAATATTAAATTTGAGTAATTAGTTATTTTATGATTTAGGAGTCATTTAATTTATCAGTTATCAGTAGAAACGAGGAAAAAGTTTTTCTTGATCGCTAATTATTAAGATAATTCCTTCCTGATTGATATAAAATCTGTCTTATGAAAAAAAATACTATAACTATCTCCATAAGAGTATAGTTCCCAAATCTCTAATCTATTTCTTTTTCTTTTCTTCCTGACTCCTTATTCCCTACTCCCTACTCCCTATTAAATCTATGAAATTAAATCTATGAAATGGTGGAAAAATCTTAAAAAAAATCCTTTAGCAAGATTTGGTGCATTATTACTATTAATTTTTTATCTAGTAGTAATTGTTGCTGACTTTATTGCTCCATATAACCCCTACACATCTCAACCCAATGGTTCCCTACTACCACCTACTCAAATTTACTGGCAAAATCAAGCAGGTGAGTTTATTGGGCCTCACGTTTATCCTACAACTCAAGGGCCAGTAGATTTAGAAACTGGACTCCGCGAATTAAATGTAGAGTTCGATAAACCATCCTCTCTTGGTTTATTTGTCAAAGGAACACCCTATAAACTCTTGGGTATTTTGCCCTGGGATAGACATTTATTCGGAACTACAGGTGAAGGGAAATTTAACTTACTAGGTACTGACGAACAAGCACGAGACCAATTTAGTCGTTTACTTTTTGGTGGTAGGATTAGTTTATTTATCGGTTTAGTAGGAATTACAATCTACTTTCCATTAGGAATGATTATTGGTGGAATTTCTGGTTACTTTGGTGGTTGGATAGATAGTATTTTGATGCGTTTTGCTGAAGTATTAATGACAATTCCAGGTATCTATTTATTAGTGGCACTTGCTGCTGTATTACCTCCTGGTTTAACCAGTGCCCAAAGATTTCTCTTAATTGTGGTCATTACTTCATTTATTAGTTGGGCAGGATTAGCTAGGGTCATTCGTGGACAAGTATTATCTATCAAAGAACGAGAATTTGTACAAGCGGTAAGAGCGATGGGGGCGAATTCTTTTTATATTATTGTTCGTCATGTATTGCCACAAACGGCAACTTATGTAATTATTTCGGCAACTTTAGCTATTCCTAGCTTTATTATTTCAGAATCAGTTTTAAGTTTGATTGGTTTAGGTATTCAACAACCAGATCCCTCCTGGGGAAATATGTTATCTTTGGCCACGAATGCTTCAATTTTAGTATTACAACCTTGGTTAGTATGGCCTCCAGCATTATTGATTATTCTGACGGTATTAGCATTTAATTTATTAGGAGATGGGTTGCGAGATGCTCTAGATCCAAGAAATTTACAACGATAATTTACTAATGGATAATGGATAATTGATAATTGATAATTAATCTACAAAGGTTTAAAGCATCTTTACCAATGGATAATGGATAATTGATAATGGATAATTACAGATAGTTTTTATTATTCATTATCCATTGTAAATTAATGAAAGTTATCAGTTAACAGTTAATAATTTAAACAGAGTAATAATTTACTCAGTATTATTGATAGTTCAATATAATTAATAACAGTTATCAGTGATTTGTAGATGACAAATTAAAAAAATATTTGTGTAATTAATTCTGTTTTCTGTTTACCTGGTTTTGATGGCTTGATACTTGATAATTGTCTAAAAGGATAAAATGATCTAAAACTAAAATAGGCAGAATATTTAAGACTCTTTCACACTATATTTGATTTGTATGATTTTTTCATCAGATGATATAAGAACATTATTATTGTTTTTTGGAACATTATTCTCTCTTTCTGCTATTATCATTTCATTGGTATCATTATACTTTACGCGACTACATTGGATACAGTCAAATCGACCAATTATTGTTGCATATATTGATGTAAATGAAGCTGACGATGGGGGGATATTCTATAATTTAGTAGTATCAAATATAGGAAATCGTCCAGCAGTAAGAATTCGTCTAAATTATTCACCAGAGCAAATTAAAAATATTTTTGAAGATGGAATTAGCACCGAACATAGATTACTTAACAGAGAATTCAAAATTGAACAAATTGAGAATTGTTTTTATCCAAAAAGTGAAATTGTTTTATTAGAAAATGGTGAAAAATTATCTACTGCTTTTGGAGCTACTGGTAGAGGTGCAATTCAATGGTTAAAATCTGGTTCAACTATTGATATTTCAATAACTTACTTTGATTTAGATGGTCGTTCATTTAAGTCGTTATTACCTCTTAAAGTATATCCAAGACAAGGTTTTTCAGGAATGACATGGGGAAATAAAAGCAGTTAATTTTTTTGGGAATTTAAGTTGTTTATAGATAGATGTAAAATGCTTGGAGCAATATCAAATTCATCAATAGATTAGTTTAGACTGAAGAAATTAATCTGAATAAATCTGAACATTAAATCAAACCATAAAAAAACTATAGTGCCACACTACATTTAGAGATAAATGCCATTATTTTGTCTGTATAATCAACCCATTAAATTTGTCAATTTACAGAATCAATACAATGAGTTTTCCACAGATTTAAAAGAACCGAAAACAACTATAGTGCTAGACTAAGTTGAGAGATAAATACCACGCTCTAGTCTGTAGAATCAACAAATTAAGTTTGTCGATTTATCAAATAAATACAATGAGTTTTCCACAGATTTAAAAAAACCGAAAACAACTATAGTGCTAGACTAAGTTGAGAGATAAATACCACGCTCTAG
>NZ_JBNHEP010000300.1:7058-14256 GCF_050015995.1 Dapis brunnea BLCC-M229
TCTGTAGAATCAACAAATTAAGTTTGTCGATTCACAGAATAAAAAAATTCATTTTCAGAGATTATTTGTAGGAGCAAAAATCACAAAAAAATGAATTCTTAATCTTGCCTTTTTAAGAGGATAAAAAAATATTCTATCCATTATTTAAAGCTTCCGACTTTAGTCAGAGGTACTGATAACTGATAAGTGATAAGTGATAACTGAAATGACTACTACTTTCAAATCTAAGCCTAATTTAGCAACAAAATTAGTAAATGGAATTCTCTCAATTAAACCACTCGCTAATTTTGCTAAAACTCAAGCACGAAAAATGATTATTAAACGTGCAGAAAAAATTGGTGTTCCTTGGCGTAAACAAGCAAAAGAACTTTCCGAACGTAATTGGAATAGAGAATGGGAAATAGTAAATAATCCTAATTTGGCATATCCTGAATATTACCTCACTTCATTTCATGCTTATGAAAAAGGTAATATGAGTTGGCAAGCTGCAACTGAAGTAGAAGTAGCATCATTGGCAGTTCATGCAGGAATTTGGCCGGAAGAAGGTATTGGTGGAGATGCTAGATTTCGTAAAGGTTTTATTGATATTTTAAAAGCAGAAATTTCTACACCAAAAGATGTTTTAGATTTAGGGTGTAGCGTGGGGTTAAATACTTTTCCCCTACAAAAAGTTTTCCCTGAAGCTAAGTTCACAGGGGTAGATTTATCGCCTTATTTTTTGGCAGTTGGTTTGTATCGTTCTGAACAGCAAAATTTGGATATTAATTGGGTTCATGCTCCTGCTGAAGCAACTGGTTTGCCTGATGATTCTTTTGATTTGGTTTCTATCTGTTTGGTATGCCATGAATTACCACAATTTGCTACTCGAAAAATATTTCGGGAGGCAAGGCGCTTGTTACGTTCAAATGGTAGTATTGCTATTATGGATATGAATCCTAAGTCGGAAGTTTATGCTACGATGGCTCCTCATATTTTTACTTTGTTGAAGAGTACGGAACCTTATTTGGATGAATATTTTACTTTGGATATTGAAAAGGAGTTGGTTGATGCTGGTTTTTCAGCTCCGAAAATAATTTGTAATACTCACCGTCACCGCACTATTATTGCTAGGGTTGCTTGATTATTAAGGTTGAATTTTTATCGCCCCTTCGGGGCGAGGAGTCAGGAGTCAGAATTAATATCAATTTAAAAATTTATTAGAGACTGTTTGTAAAGGAAATATAAAAAGGATATAGGGAACAGGGAACAGGGAACAGGGAATAGGGAATAGGTATGGAGGGAGGAAGAAATCAAGACAACTATTTGTAAGTTAAAAATCTGGGAATATATGTACCTTTAAACCTCTGGTATCTAGGAAATTTCAATCTCTTGAAGTACTACCGCTTTTAGATTTTAGTCATTATTTGCTCTGTTAAGACTTATTTTACAAACAGTCTCTTAGGCTTGAAGCAAGAGTTGGCTTTCAGCGTTTAACTAAGAATAGTTTTCCCTTTCTTGATAATATGCTAGCTGATTGATTTTTAGCTCTTAAAGTTTTTAAGTTGAATAAAAAATCATGTATACGGGCGAGTTACACCCAACTATATATTAGTCTATCACAATTTTTAGAGAAGTACAATTGGTATCGGCGATTTTTTTTAGAGCTTCAGAGAATGAGAGTCTAATACTATAGCCCCTTCGGGGAGAGTAGTCAGGAGTCAGGAGTCAGAATTAATATCAATTCAAAAATTTATTAGGTTTGAAGCAAGAGTTAGCTTTCACCGTTTAACTAAGAATAGTTTTCCCTTTCTTGATAATACGCTAGCTGATTTATTTCTAGCTCTTAAAGTTTTTAAGTTGAATAAAAAATCATGTATACGGGCGAGTTACACCCAACTATATATTAGTCTATCACAATTTTTAGAGAAGTACAATTGGTATCGGCGATTTTTTTTAGAGCTTCAGAGAATGAGAGTCTAATACTATAGTAGTAATGCTGTGCATTCTCATTCTCTACTCCTCAATTAATAGTTATGGGAATTGCTCTGACAGCTATTGACATAATTATTAGGCGAGCAATTCATATTTCCAGTTAAGTTTTTAGGTAACAACCATAGTAAATAATATCCAATAAAAAAAGATAGTGGGAAAGTAGGAAGTAGGGAATAGAAACCCTGACTATTTAGGGTTGGCTAAAAAAGTCTTTTTAAGGAGTGGGGGAGTAGGAGAGTAGAGGAGCATTTTTTTTCCCAACTCTTGCCCAAAATGCTAACTTTTTGAGCGTTTTAGACTCTTTACCTGGTACTTTTTTCGACTCCAAAAAGGCGCTTACCTTGATCTGTCAATATTTTTAAATTTAATCAATACCTATTTAATTTTCTAGTACATCGGTGCATCCGTGGCAAAAAGCTTTTCTTATTACTTGCCACTTGCCAAATCAAGGTCTCCCCTATTTACTAAAAAAGTTAATCTAGCAGTATTTTGAAACTTGTATAGTATTTTTCAATAAGAGTAAAATACAGCTCTATTTTTCTTTTCTGCTATCTGTTGCCTATTACCGAAAACCTAGAATTTTTTACCGAAAAATTTTGGTTTAAAGCCTCCCCTTGGATAGGGGATAATAAATAAAAATTTTCATTATTAGTCAATCCTCTTCTTTTCAAGGAGAGGTAATTATTCATTATTAATTGTTGAACTTACTCCTTATAGTAATTCTTCTATAAAAATCTAGCGATCACTATTAACTCTATAAACATTCAGCTATCAACAATAATGCCATTTCTCAAAAACTTTTCTACATTTTATTGAGTGGGAGAGTAGGGGAGTAAGGTAGTGCGCAGGGTTTAAATAAGCTTTGATCGCACAACCAAAAGCAATAGCTGATAGCTGACCGCTGAATGCTTACTTAACTCTTTTTCCTGTCTATGCAATAATAGGGTTATTTTTTTGAGTTTTTTTGAGTTTTTTATTTTGGTTATTACTGACATCTAAATTTGCTTGTGAATTAGATTTATTTTTCTCAGTTAAAATTTCTTCTGCTTGTAATTCTGATAATAATTTACTACGTTTTAGCCGAGATTCTGAGTCATCTGGTTTAATAGCAAGAGCGCGGTTATAACAAGCCAAAGCTTCTTGATAGTGTTTGATTTTTTCTAAGACTATACCTTTTCTTCCCCAAGCTTCATAACTATTATTATTAATAGCAATTGTTCGGTCGTAAGCTGTCAAAGCTTCTTCATAACTTTCCAATTTTTCTAATACCCTACCTTGACATAACCAACCTTCATAACGTTCTTTTTGAATAGCAATAGCATGATTACAAGACCTTAAAGCTTCCTCATACTTTTCTAACTTCAATAATGCTTCTGCTTTACCCAGAAAAGCTTGATAACATTGGGGGTAAATTTTAATTGCTCGGTCGTAAGAATTAACAGCTTCCTCATGCTTTTCTAAAGCACCCAAAGCTACTCCTCGATTATGCCAAACTTCATAATCATCAGGCATTAATTTAATTGCCTGGTCATAGCAATTAACTGCTTCTTTATATTTTTCAATTTGCCACAATACAGCACCTTTGTTGTACCAAATTTCATATCTATCTGGTTGAATTTTCAGTGCTTTGTCATAAGAATCAATTGCCTCAGTAAAAGATTGCAACCTTCCCAGTAAATTGCCTCGGTTATACCAAATTTCAAATTTATTTGGTTGAATTTTCAGTGCTTTGTCATAAGAATCAATTGCCTCTTCATAGCGCTCTAACTTTCCTAACAAAGCACCAAAATTATGTAAAACATCAACATTTTTCGGCTGAACTAAAAGAGCTTGTTCATAAGAAAGAAATGCCTCATTATATTGTTGCAATTTCCTGAGTAAAATACCTCTGTTTAGCCAAATTTCTACAGAATCTGGCTTAATAGAAAGAGATTTATCATAGGAAGCTAATGCCTCAGAATAACGCTCTAACTTTACAAAAACATTGCCACGATTAAACCAATATTCAAATCGATCGGGATTAATTGCAGTAGCCCGATCGTAAGCAGTAAGAGCATCAGCATAACGCTGCAATTTCACAAATACATTACCACGCTTAAACCAAGCTTCACTTAAACTAGAATTAAGAGAAATAGCTTTTTCAAAAGTTACTAAAGCTTGATTATATTGACCCTCTGAAAACTGCTTTTCTCCCAATCTAAAATAATCATCAGCAATCATACTATGCTGTTTTTCAGAGGATTTTGGTTTGTGAGTATTTTTAAGAGATTCAGTTGCTGAATTGACAGGATAATTAATTTCTTGAATAGTCTGATGTTTGGCTTCTTGAGCTTCGGAAACGATCGCTTGTAGTTGCATTAAAAACTGAGACTTTAGAGTTTCTATTTGTTCTACAGATGATTTTGATATCTTAGCTTCTTGATGAATAAATTCAATTGACTTTTTTGCAGTAACTATGTGATTTTCTAATTCAGTAAATAATTTTTGAGATTGATTCAGATTTGATTCTAACTCACTGATTTTTTTTAACCGCTTATTAACCTCACCTACTAATTCTTTAATTACCAATCTTCTAACCAACCAAAAAAAGCCAATAGTTACAGGAGGTAATAAAGTTGCAACTAATAATAAAGTATTTAATAAAGTTAGGGTAGGATTAATATCCAGACTAGCTTCTGCTTCCCTCTCTGTTTGTAAAGCAATTTGATAAGCAACTTGCCGGAATTGATGATTATTTTCTGCGGAAAATTCTACTATTTTCCCTAACCAACTATTGTTTAAAATTCCTCGAATTTGATGTAGGTTTGAAGTTGATACAGCAGCCATAAGTTTAGGGGTATTATTGGCTTGAGTGAGTAATATTTCTGGAGGAGTAATTGATTTAGTCGAAGGCAAACGACTAATCTTAATAGAATCAGTAAAATTGCTAGTTTCTGGTGCAGTTCTCTGAGGGTAAAGATTAATATTAGGAGTAGCTGTTGCCTCGATAGTTAAATTTTGGGAACTGAGGGCAGCAAGGGTTAAGATGGCTGTCTTAGAAACATTCATATTTTGTTTATTTATCTATATATAATAGAGGTTGGTTTTTAGTTTATTTTTATTGGCAAAGATTCCATTGAAATACAGGAGCAGTATTTTCTTTCTGTGGAGGAGAAAAATTGTTTACCTGAGTTGAGCATGGAGTCTACCTCTCTATTACAAGAGTTTGTTAAACTAACCCGGAAATTTATCAGTTAAGGAAGAAGTAATTCAATAATTGATAATTGATAATGAATAATTGATAATTACCTCTCCCGAAAATTGTATTGGCGCGGTAGGAAAAATTTTTTCTTGTTTCTCCTTGAAATGAGAGGCTTTAAACCTTAATTATTCGCTAAATAAAATCAGAGATAAAAAATTGCTTGATACGAACAGTTTGAGTGATGAGGAACCAAAGAAACTAAATTAAATAAGACTGGAAATTTGTGGTTTGTGCCTGTGATACCTCTTAAGCCTAATTAATTTTATGTGGCTTTATTTTGTTCTTATTCCTAACTAATTTTCTGGTAAAAAATATAAAAATTCAAAATTTAAAAGTTAAATTATTGCTATGACTAAGAGAATAGGAGAAAATAAATTATCCCAATTTTCGTACTCTATTTTTGTACTATATCCTGACTGGTTTCTCCCTACTCCCTTACTTTTTCAATTTCTTCCCTACTCCCTACTCCCTACTCTCTACTCCCTTATTTTCATAGCTAATGGGATAATTTTTTATTTGGAAGTCCCTAAATTTGAGAGGAATGATAATTGATGAAAAGTAATAGCAACTGCTATAAATAACATTTTCCTCATTCTTGCTTCTTCTTTTTTCCTTGTTCCTTGCCTTTGCTATAATGCAATATTCCTCCAATATTACTATTAGATTAAATGCCCATAAACAATTTTCCTAAAGTTACTATTTGTTTGCCTACTTATAACTCTGGAGAATTTCTCACTCAAGCAATAGATAGTATTCTTGAACAGACATTTACAGATTTTGAGTTAATTATTTCTGATGATTCCTCTACTGATAATACTCCAGAAGTTATTAGGAGTTATCTGGAGAAAGATAGTAGAATTAAATACTTACAAAATTCAAAAAACTTAGGACTTTTTCCTAATTGGAATCGTTGTTTAGAATCTGCTTCTGGAGAATATATTACTGTCTTTGCTCAGGATGATGTGATGTTGCCAAAAAATTTAGAGCAAAAGGTAAAAATTCTAGACAAATACCAAAATGTTGGCTTAGTTATTTCCTCTATTATGGTGGTGGATGATGAGAATAATTATCTTAATTGGGATTGGGCAAATTATTCTGAGGATAAGTTTGTTAATGGTGAGGAATGGGTAAGGAAAAATTTGGGAAAAGCTAATCCTATTTGTTGCCCATTTGTATTGATCAGACGAGAGGTTTTAGAGAAAGTTGGCGGGAAATTTAATGACAATTATGCTTTTGCTGCAGATTTAGAATTATGGTTAAGAATTGCTTTGGTTGCCGATCTATATTTTCTCAAAGAAATCTTGGGATATTATCGATGGCATGAAGGAAATAAAACTCACAGTTTTGATGATTTTTTTCAGGTTGAGGAACATTTACAAATCTGTAGTAATTTAATTGATAGTTTAAATTTGTCTGACTCAGAATTAAATAATTGGGAAAGTGAGGTTTTATCTCGAACTGTTAAATGGGTGAGTTATTATCGAATTTATCGTCATTTGGAAATGGCAAATTTTGATGAGGCGTTAAAGTTATGTGAATTGCTAGAAAGTTGGCGAGGTAGATCTGGAAAATTAGGTATCTCTGTGCAGGAGTTAGGCAGTAGAATACAAGAAATATTGCAAGTAAATTCTCGCCTCAAATCTGAGGTTGATACATATAGTGCTTGGGTGAAAAATCTGGAGAAAGGTAAATCTAAACTACAAGAAGATTCTCAAAGATTACATTGTTGGGTGGATAATCTTGAGCAAAAAAATTCTGCTTTAGAGGCAGAAAAATCTTGGCTAGAATCTCAGGTAAAAGCTTGGATGCAAACTGCACAAAAGTATTATCATAAAATCAAAGATAATGGGAATAGTTGAGAGAAAAATCAGACCAAATTTCATAAATTAATGGTACAACCCTCTGGTTTCCAAGACATCGTAAATATTTGGCGACTCGACTGGCGCGCCAAATATATAGGTAGTGGTTTGGGAAGCAAAATTTAGG
>NZ_JBNHEP010000301.1:0-36585 GCF_050015995.1 Dapis brunnea BLCC-M229
AGGAGAGTAAACGTATTTAATTAGAGGCTAAACTCCCCCGACCTCCCCATCTCCCTATCAGAAGCGGACATTAGAAAGAAGTTATGAATTTGCCATTCAATGGATATTTCAGGAGAGTAAACGTATTTAATTAGAGGCTAAACTCCCCCGACCTCCCCATCTCCCCACTCCCCCATCTCCCCACTTCCCCATCTCCCCCCTATCTCCCTATCAGAAAAGGTTTTCAGGAGTTCCTTATCAGGGATAGCTTTCACTCGTGGGGTAAGGGGGGATAGTTGTGGGGTTGGGGGGTTCGAGCATTACCAAAAATAACACGGGAGCATGAAAGCCATCATCTTTTAAGTGATGGATGAAATGCGACTCGAATGGTTTTAACCATTCGTATCCTTTTCCTGTAATTTTAAACTATCAATCCAGTCTTCAATAAGTGCTGTTATGGTTTTGTCTTTTTGGGCAGCAGATAAATACAGCTGATTTCTTCTGCGCTCAGTGCGCTCAGACAAACGAATTGTTAATTAATGACTTGGTTTTCATACATACATATTTAGTGTATTTAGGTTAGTATAACATGAGGAGGTAAAAAACAATGTATGGATGCCAGTCAAATCTAATTAGTGCAGACAAGCAGTTAAAGGCTATACTGGAATTTATTGGCTCTGAGTCTCATAAACTGACTAACTGTGGGATTTATTATGCTCGTCAACTTTATTTGAAAACCTATAAAATTATTGGTAAATTTGACTTAGAGAAAGAGTATAAAAGAAACAAACATTATCAGGTTTTATACTCTCAAGCAGCACAACAAATATTAAGAAGTGTGGCGGAGTCTTTTAAATCATTCAAGGAGTTAAGCAAAAAGTATAGAAAAGGAGAGTTGACGGATAAACCTCATCTTCCTAAATACAGAAAAAAAGGAGGTTTGTCTCTTGTCACTTATCCTAAGCAAGCCTTAAAACTGGTTGACAATCAAATTAGAATCCCTTTAGGGAAAACTGTTAAGCGATGGTTTGGGCTTAATAGTTTCTATATACCAATGCCTTCTAATTTGAGTTTTCAAGAAATTAAGGAATTAAGAATACTACCTAGAAATAAGTATTTTTATGTCGAGTTCATTTATGAGCTTGAACCAGTCAAAACCGAGGTAAATGACGATCATGTATTAGGAATTGACCCAGGATTAAATAATTGGCTAACAGGAGTTTCTAGCCTTGGTACTAGCTTTATAGTTGATGGAAAACATCTTAAGTCTGTTAATCGTTGGTACAACAAACAAGTCGCTACTTTCAAAGAGGGAAAACCTCAAGGATTTTGGTCAACCCAACTAGCTAGAATCACAGAAAAGCGTAACCGAAAAATGATAGATGCCGTTAATAAAGCAGCGAGACTTGTTATTAATCACTGTCTTGATCATCAAATTGGAGTAATTGTTTTTGGATGGAACAAAGAACAAAAAAAAGAAAGCAATTTAGGCAAAAAAAACAATCAATCTTTTGTTTCAATTCCGACAGCTAAACTCAAAGAACGTATTAAACAATTGTGCAAACAATACGGAATTAAATTTGTTGAGACTGAAGAAAGTTACACATCAAAAGCCTCTTTTTTGGACAATGATTTGCTACCTACATTTGGCGAGAAACCCGAAGGGTGGCAACCATCAGGAAAGAGAACAAAAAGAGGGTTGTATTGCACTGCTCAAAATCAGTACATTAATGCTGATGCTAATGGGGCTGCTAACATAATTCGTAAAGTAAGCACAACACTTAAGTTTGATTTAAGTCAAGTGTCTAGGGGCGTTTTGACTCGTCCCCAGAAGTTAAAATTCTGGTCAGCTAAAAAGACACGAAGCAATGTGGTTTTAACCCATTGCATAGTATCCGATTAGAATCCTCCGTCATTTATGCGGAGGAGAAGTCAAAAATGAACCACAGTTTTAGTCTAGACAAGCTACTAGTCATATTTGCCCACCTTACCCATTAGCTAACTATCAGCAACTTTTTCCAGATTTTTTTGTTGATGTAGATATTCAAAAACACTTTTATCACCAATATCTGGAGGTATTGCTTGAAATGCCTTTCGCATAGCAAAAATTATAAATAGGAACGCCCAAATTCCTAATAAAAACTCTTTCATTTCAATTGATAAAAAACCAACTAGATGAGACAGGAGTAAAAAAGGCACCAAAGGTGTGAGTAATTTAGTTTCCAGACGGTTAAAGCAAAAAGCTTCTTTGAAATAAATACCAGTCAAAGCAGCAAAAGTAAAACCTACGCCAAAAATAGTGACTGGATTGTTGTAAACTGTTAAGGCAAGGGGCTCCCTACTGTTAATTGCTAAGATTACCGTGGTAATGGCCCCTATAAGCCAAAATAGCTGGAGTATTCGGTGTAAGCTGGCCATATAAATATGAATAGTGGCCAAACTTACACCTAAAGCCAGACAAAAACAGCCAATTAGGGGCGTAATTGCTTGAATAACAGTTGGATTTTCACCTTGCCATAAGACTAGGACACTGCCTAATGCAAAACTAAGGGCAGCTATCATTAAGCCAGTACGGTAAATAATCACACCCAGGCGATCGTTTTTAGTTATGGTAAAATCTCCGAACTGTCCTTGATAAACTATTGGTTCTGGAGATTGTAGTATTTGTGTCATAGTTTACTGCTTTTTTCAATTCTCCCGACCCCAACTTACCTTATGGTTTGGGTCTCATGCCGACATTAAGATCGAGTGCGAGTTTAATGTTGACTTCCTGATGCAACCGAGGCCGTCGGCAGTACCTCGTCCACAGGCATTAGTTGCAAGGCAAGTTTGCAGAGCATGACCTAGGAAAGCAATCTAACCAAGCAGAGCTAAACGTAAATTATAAGTTAATAATGACAATAATGCAAGGGTTAGATCGGGTGGAAAATTTGTGGTTTTAGGGAACAGGAAATCTAGTAACTAAAATACTCTACCTGGATGAGAAATGCTATACATTTCTATTAACTGTATATTTTTTAATTATCAACCTGGATAAAGGGAGAACTTCATGCCAAAATCTAATCAAAGACAAAATAAAAATAAGTCTCAACCTGATACCAGAGAGCTCAGACCAATTGAAATTGATGAGACTATTGTATCAGGGAAAACTACTAAAGTGAATGGTGGAGAAAATCTAACGATAACTGTACCTATTGAAGATTTTTTACAGCAGATAGGTGCTTTTCAAGGGATAGAAGGAGAAGATGAAGCAGAACAAATTCATTGGGAAGTTTTTGAACAAAAATTAGAGGAAATTTTCGCCACTACAAATCTAGAAGTTAATCCGACTAATTTAAAAAAGTATTTAAAATATCTGAAGCAAAATCTGACAATTCCTTGTTTAGTTACAGGTATGGAAGAATTTGAATGGGAAGAACATTATACAATGGGTCCAGGAAGTAAAAAAGAATATCAAAAGCTAAAAAAGACACAACCATCTTACACAGATCAATTTAATCTATTAAAATTAGATAATAAATTAGATGTCGAATACGGAATTTTAGCTGTATTGGAACGCACTACAGATAATCGAAAGTTTACATTGCCACTAGCGGATTTAGAAACAGTTGTAGAAGATTCTATTAATGCTGAATTATTAGAAGATTATTCAATGTGGTTTTTTACTTATTGTGACTGAAGTAATTATATTGTAAGTATTTAGCTATTAGCTATTAGCTGGAGCGGCATTAACTTATTCTTTTTGAAGGAAATATCAGAGTTGAAAGATGGAGCAAAAATTAAAAGTTAGTTTGATTAATGGATAATGGATAATGGATAATTACCTCTGGTTAAAACCGTTACGGAATTGAATATAAGGAAATATCCTAGCACTTTTTTTCCCCTTTCAAGGGGAGGCTAATAAATCTGAATTATTTAATTAATAATTAATAATTATTAATTCTTCGGTAAAAGTATCCTTTGCTAATCTTCCTAATTAATTAGTTGGTGCAGAATTATTACCACCGAAAAGCTAAATGGGAGCGCATTCCGCAGGAAAGGCGAGCTACCTGAATGTTTATGTTATATTATCTTCAATTAATTAATTGAATAGTTATAAATAACGAGTCAGGAGTCAGGAGGTAAAAGGGGAAAAAGAAGGTATAAAAAGGAGAAAGTTTTTTCATTACTAATTATCTGGACATGATATAATTCACATTCAGCAGGTCAATTTGTAAGATTAAAAGTAGTATACAAATCGGTGACTGGCTCAATATTTATACTATATAGATTGTATTCATTGACCTTTGTCATTCGTTAAACTGGGAATTAGATGATGGCCATTATTGAATGGCGCGATCGCTAAAACAAGTAAAAAGGTATTAATATCATATCCGGTTGAATATTTATAATTAAAGTTTGTAGTAGGGCTAAAGCCCTAAGTATGGATCGGGCTCAAGCCCAACTACAAACAAAAACTTTTTTGTTTCGCGCTCGCGACATGAAACGCGTCAGCGGAACGGAGTTCTATCGCGCTCTTATCCGGACATGATATAATATTTTTCTTCCCAGGAGATACAAGTAAATTGCTCAATGGCTCTGGCTGTGGCATCATAACTCTGTCCGAAAGGTATTAATATCATGTCCGGTTGAATAGTTATAATTAAAGTTTGTAGTAGGGCTAAAGCCCTAAGTATGGATCGGGCTCAAGCCCAACTACAAACAAAAACTTTTTTATCACTGATTATCCGGACATGATATAATATATTTCTTCCCAGGAGATACAGGTAAATTGCTCAATGGTCGGTATTTTTGACTATTTTTTCTATAGCTAGTATCTTGTTTTTGTCGGAAGATAAAATTAATTTTTGAGTTCTAGCTCTAAGTTTTAGCCAGTGAGATAACTCTACACCATGAAATTACCGGTATCCAATAACCACAAGTTTATATTTTTTTAATAACCGTAAAACTGGATTAATAACTGCCTTTTGTTCTGCTAAATTAGCATAGTCTTTTTTGTGCAAAATTTACCAGTAAAGAAGATTTGTCCGGTTAAATTGAATGGTTGAATTGAGTTGAAAATTTATTAACGGGACTTTAGAAAAAAATAGGCTAAAAATAAGCTCAAAACCTTATGCAGTAATGTTTTTACCTTAAATCAAATGTTTTATTGATATATCTAGGTTTCAGCAATTTTTTAGCACTGTGAGGTATTTCTCCTGCTAATACTGGGTTTGAAGCCATTTTCGGTGTAAAAAATCTCAAAGTACCGTTAAGAGTAAGCGGTCAAACTTACTCTTAGCTATTGACCTTGTTTATAGAACCCATTTGGTATCTTTTTCGAGCTAAATTAGCTTCTGAAATAGCTAGTATATTGAGCAATTTCGGGCACTTGTAATGGCCGAGTGGGAACTATTTATGCCAATAATGATTAAACCAAGAAACTGTAAAGCTGATTTAGGCAAGGATATCTCAAATGGGTTCTATAGAAAGAAACTCCCTACTCTAGTCTACCAAAATAAAAACTGCTAGAGTTGCTGAGTCATATTATGTTCGGATAATCACTTATAATAAAGTTTTTGTTTGTACTAGGGCAAGAGCCCTATCTACAGTTGGGGCTCTTGCCCTACTAAGAACTTTAATTATAATAACTATTTAACCGAACATAATATCAGTCTTGACAAGATAGAAATCTTATCTGATCGTAAAATTCTCAGCCGTGAGAGTAGGAGCGCCAGTTAGAGTAGCAAACTGACCGCCATCTCCAAAACCATTCTCACTACCATTAGCATTGTAGAACAAAGCACCATTATTAGAATTGTACACAATAATAGCTTGACTGGTAGCAGCATCATTATCATTATCTACGATCGCAAAATCATCTCCTAAAGTTCCACCAGAAGCAGTGGGAATTTCTGTGAAAGTCGTCAAGTCAAGCAGAATCAAATCTAAGTCTGGGTTGAAGTCTGTAATTTCATCTACCCCTAAGTCCGCCTGACTAAATTCACTATTGGCAGCAAAAATAAAGCGGTCAATACTCGCGCCACCAGTTAGGATATCATCACCCACACCACCATTGAGGCGATCGCGACCTTGACCACCACTGAGAATATCTTCCCCACTACCTCCTAACATCTGGTCATTACCCAGACGACCAATTAAGGTATCATCTCCATTTCCACCAAAAATAGTATCGTTTTCATAACCACCATTAACACGGTCATTACCATCACCACCACTAACACGGTCATCTCCGCGGTTGCCATTAATCTCATCGTTCCCAGCAGCACCATTAATAGTATCGCTACCACCCAGACCACTGAGAGTATCATTACCACCTAGACCATCAATGTTATCATTACCCGTACCACCTTCCAGGTTATCAGGTCCTGAAGTTCCCGTGATAGTCTGGTTTGGGGTAAACTCATAAACAGTAGTAGTACCACTAATTTCATTACCAACTACTAATAATGCTTCTCCATTGGGACTATCTTCTGGGGAGATAAACACAAACCCTTCTGGAGCTAAATCTCCTGCTGCTGATAGTTGCTCTGGGGTTGGGTCTGGGTCACCATCCTCGTTAGTATCAAATTCAACGGAGAAGTCACGGTTATTGATATATTGCACAAAACTTGGTTCAGTGGGGTTGCTAACATCATAAACCATGATTCCCCCTGTGCGTTCTAGACCAATAAAAGCATAGGTTTGACCGTCTAAAACTCCTGTGGTTATAGCTTCAGGTTCAGGACCAAAGTTATCGCTCCGAGTATCAAAAGTATTTTCGTCTCGGTCAGAATTGAAGTTATCTGGTAGTTCTTCTGCAGTAATTTTTTCAAAAGCATCGCCACTGTTGAAAACTAAGTTGCCTGCACGATCCCAAATACTGAAAGAGCGACCGCCATTCGCGAAAATTTGGTCGTAGTCGCCATCACCATCAATATCGCCGCCTTCCGTTGTCACCCTCAGACGACCTAAAGCAGCATCATCCTCAATTGCAGCAACATCAAAAACATCCGGGTCGAGTACATAATCTTCATCTCCTACCCGCGCTTCTTCATCAAGAGCATCAAAAGTTCTGACATCTCCTTCATCTGCTGTGACATAATAAGTCTCACCCTCTATCTCAAAGGAGGCAATACTATCTGGTTGCAATAACCCAAAAACAGGCCAGTTATTGAAATTAATCCCACCATCTCGATCGCTAGGGTCAAGTTGATTACTTAGTGTTGAGAAATCAATCATACCTAGAACTACTGGTACTGGTTCGGGGTTGAGAGGAACACTACCATCACCATCAATTTGTTCATCTAAAAGACCGAAGTCATTATCATTCAGTACCGCTAACCGTCCATCTGGTAGTAGTGATAGACCTTCTACTTTGTCTCCTGCAATATAACCAATGGAAGGTAAGTTAGTTACTTTAGTTTTATTAACTGCTTGAATACCTAATTCTGCTAAATCATCTGCCGTTTGTTGTTCTAGGGTTTCGCCCTCTGGTAAACTTGGCGCATCATCAGTAAGTAAATTAGTTGCACCTTTGATGTCTATTTCAAAGATAAACTTTTTGCCTGTTTCAGTAACAGAGGAGTCTCTTTCTATAACAAAGAATTTACCAGTCTCTGGATCGTAGACAGCATCTCCCATTTTATCAACTAATTGAGTAGGGTCATCCGGATCTAAAGTTGGTTTTTCTAAGAGATAGACATATTCTGCTACAGGTTCTCCAGTATTTGGGTCAACACCTAACATTCGGATAACACTGGAATTGTCGGAAGCATCGCGGTCAGGGTTTGCTAAGGGTGTTTGAATAAAGCTGTAGAGAATACCTTCGTCTGTATCCAGAGCAAGAGCTTCAAAACCACGGTTCCGGCGACGGTTAGAATATTCTGCTGGTAGGGTTTCTGTACCAAAAGTTCCTGCTGCTTCTCCTGCTAGTGCTCCTGTTCCTTCAGGTACAAAGCGATCTATGAGTGTTCCATCAGTATTAAAGTGGTAAATGGCGGGGCGATATTCATCTACAGTCCAGTAAGTACCGTCACCATTAATAACAATACCTTCCATGTCTGCACCAAAGGGGTCATATTCTAGGAGTTCACCAAATAGGTCTACAGGTTCTTCATCTACTCCTGGAATGTTAGGTAAACCTGTGATGGGAGTTGTACCGTCTTGTCTGGTTAGGAGAATTTGGTCAGTTATATCAATATCACCACTGTCTTCATCTAATGTAAAGCGAACAATTCTTGCTTGATAGTCTGGCAGAGCAAATGGTCTTTCATTAGCGCCGTCACCGTCTACATCTGTGGGTGCTCCATTAGGTCCGCGGTCTGGTACAGTAACAAATTGTAGGTTGCCGTCTTCGTCTTCACCCTCAAGCCATAAACCTGATAAACCACCCAGGAGAATTTCTTGACCCCCTTCAGTTGTATCTAAAACTGGCAGGTCGGAAAATTCAAATTGTGTCAGGTTAGGAATACCGCGACTGTAGTCTTTTACTCCCAATGGTAGAACATCTACAATAGTTGCATTGTTAATATCTACAACTGCCACAGCATTATTTTCTTGCAGAGTTACAAACGCTGTATTGTTATCAGCAGAGGGAGCGATAAATTCTGGTTCTAGGTCTTGAGCTGCAGTTGACCCAGGGCCATATATCCGCACGCCCCTGGAACGCAATTCCTCTTCCCGATCATTGAAAGCAGTGAAGTCAGCAGTAGAGACATCTGCTTGAGTTAAACTGTTTACTCCATCAGAAATGTCAATAATACTAACGGAACCTTCTGGGTCATTAGTATAGTCATCGTTGGGTTCTCCTTCATTTGCTACCAGGACTTTTGTACCATCAGAGGTAAAGGTAAGCATATCTGGTAATGCACCCACAGTCACTTGACTGAGTTCCTCTCCATCAGCATCAAAGAAGACAACTGTACCTGGGTCTTGTTTGACGTTAGCTTCAACCGCTACTGCTACGATACCATCATTAACTGCAACACTATTAGCAACTGCACCGAAAGGGGAAACATCTATTTGATTTATGAGAGTTGGGTTGGTGGGGTCGCTAATGTCTAATACATCAATACTAAGACTATTGGCATTGACAACAAACACTCTTTGTGTATTGCGGTCATAAGCTGGAATTTCAGCAGCACTCTCATCGAAAAGTCCTGTTTCATAAGTACCTAATTGTCGGAGTTGTGGGTCAGTCATTAATCTTCCTAGTTGTATATATGTTTAATACACCGAGGGTATATTAGCAGTTTATCTTTAAGAAAAGTTTAATTATCTAATTAAAAATCAAACTTGGCTTATAAACATATAATCAAGGAATTGTCAACTGTTCCTGGCGATCGCCTGGTTAAGTAATTAATAGTTAACCTTTTTCTGAAATTATTGTTATCTAATACCGTTTCAAGGAAGTCATGCATTCAAAAGTTAAAAGTTAAAAGTAAGATTTTATAGGCTCAAAACTTTGACGCGCTCAGTAATTTCAGGAAATTATTTCACATTTAAAGTTTGAAACTATTTGTGACATCTTGAAAGTGAATTGGTATAAATAACTATTTTTGTGGTTGATAATGATGACATTGGTCGCAATTTCCGGTTGGGTTAACAGCACAAAGCAAAAATGGAGAATGAGCATTATAAATGCAGGTAGCTTTCCGGTCAGTAGTTTTGGCTAATAAGTTTAATTTTTGTTGATGGTATGCAATTAGTCTTTTGATATGACTATGAGATTGTAGTCTCATTCTCTCCATTCCTAAGTTTTTCATTTTTTCAATATATTTTTATTATTAATTCTCATACTTAAATATACCATAATTAAAGATTAAACTGGTTTTCGATTTAAACTACATGAGATTAAAGGAACAAGTGGCTTTCACTCCTACTAATCATTTTTGGCTGTTCTCTAGCTTAAATCAAGTACCTAAAAGCTTGTTAATAGCAAACCTCTAAATTCAATGCTCAAAAATAACTTTATCGGAAAATTGGAAATAATCAGGTTTATTTAACCACGGCTTGTACCTTCTTTATAGGGAACAGGAGGATCTTCGTTGGAGCGACTAACAAACTGATGAAAAATTTCTTCTGCTAATTCATCAAAATGTTTGACTTCCAGATTATTTTTCATTTTTATATTAGGCAATCCTATAATTAATACTATGGATAATGCCCATAGCACAAAATCAAATTTATTGTACATATAAATCACCTATGAATAATAAGTTTTTAAATTAAACATTAGGAGTTTGCTGAAAGTACAGTTGTATCAATAGGTAAATTTTTAATTCCTGGCTAATCGATTTCTATAAATCAGATAGGAATAATAATTAGCTGTTTAATAATTGATACGTTTGTCTAAATTATTCTTCAGATAAAAAGCTGGGCTTTACGTAAAATCAATTTTTTTTTATTTACGGAATAAGAAATATTCAAGTTGTATGTAATAATTATTGCAATTAGCGCGTCGCTTATCAACCGTAAATCAACCCCGAATAATAGGTTACAGCAGTTTCGGAGTTAGTAAGGTACAAAGTTTTATCACTTTAGTAAATAGGGAAGAGAGATTAGTCTTCAACTGTACCTCACCATCCGCGCAAAGTACTGTAATTTTTGCTATCAATATTGCTATCAATATATTAATAGGGAGATGGGAGAATGAAGAAATTCAGAAATAGCATCATTTTTTGTATTTGATATAAATAATCTCTAAATAATTAGCAAAACAGAAAAAAAAATATTCCCTCTTTTTATTGAGTGGGAATATTGCTTGATGCTTTAGTTGGCAAAAAAAATTATTTGTACTGAAGTCAAATAACTAGGAAAAGAAAAAGTCGGAGTTATACCAATTTTATCAATGTTTTCTACAAATAGCTAGGGGATTTTTTAGGAGTCAGGAGTTAGGAGTCAGAATGAATAACTTTGATACCATTTCTTAGTTCATAATTTATCTTATTAGTCAAAAAGACATATCCTGTAAAATATGTATGATTGCCCTTATTATTCGTAACATTATTTTTTCAAAATGGTATTATATTACTAAATTTATTTTCATAAGCAAGTACACAAAATTAATTAGACATTTTGTCAGACTGAATCCCTTATACTGTAAGACCCACATCAAATTAGGGTAGTTCAATAATTAATAATTAATAATTATTAATTACCTCTTCTTTTTAAGAAGAGGATTAGTTAAAAGAAAATTTTGTTCTTTTCTCTTGGTCGATTGGATATGGCGTTTAGCGCTCCGCACAACGCGCGTTAACGCTGCGCGACAGCCGAAACGACAGCTTTTTATCCTTGAAAGGATAGGCTTTAAACCTTAATTTTTCGGTAAACAATTTTGTTTAGGTGCTTAGTATTATGAGTCCTGAATTCTATCTCCTGACTCCTCCAATTTCATCTGCTAATAATTAATTCTGTCTCCTAACTTTTTCTTCAAAACACCAATCTTCTAATCCAACCATTAACTGTAAAGCGACTATGTTCAAATGCTCTGGAAGGACAAACTACAGGCATTACTTCATGTCGGCAACGGCTGTTAAAAAAGACGATTGAATTATTAGCAGGTGTAATAGTTTGATAATTCTGATGAGTTATTGCTTCACCACCTTTCAATTCAGTATCATAAATTCTCAGTTCACCTCCAGAAAAAGCTTTGGGTTCTTGATAAAAATAATAAACATAAGTAATTTCTCTACTTGCTGTTTTTTCGCTACCTGCATCGTTGTGAATTTTGTAATAACATCCATCATTATGTGCCGTTAGTTGCACTTCAATTTCTGATATCTCGAAGGGACGAAACTTTAGTTTAGTTAATATTTCTGGCAAGGTTTCTAATATTTTGCTTTGAATAAGTGCTGATAATTCAGGAAAGTATTGTGAAAATAGTACATAAGATTGGCGATATTTATCTGCTTTAGTTGTTGTGGTTGATTCAATATATTGGTCTCGTTTTTGAATTGCCTCCTCTATAGCTTTTTGATTGTCTTCAGGTAATAAAAAGTTTGTAATTTCCACATAATCAGCAGATAATAAATTAGGTTTTACTTGTATTCTTGGTGGTGCTTTACTCAACGATTTTGTTCCTAAATTATTTGTCTGTAGTTCATTGAGTTGTTGTTGAGCTGCGGATACTAATGTAGCTGGTGAGTGATTATTTTGCTGAGATAAAAGACCAGTCATTTCTAGAACTCTTAGAGCTACTGTTGCTCGTTCTTGTGCCGGAAGTTGTTGATTTTTAAGAATTTCTTCTAAAGTATCAATTGACTGGTGTAGTAATTTGTTTACCCTTTCTGTGGCAACAATATTTTGATGATTAAAATTGCTATTTTTGTTTACTTTTGGTTCTGTGTGCATAATGAAACTCGATAATTTACTAGAAGTTTGATAATACTTTACCTTAATAGTTTATCTTATTGATTTGCAGATGAGATGTATGTAGATACTTAAGTTAATATTGAATTCTCAAGGATATGTCTCAACTTCTCCTAAAATTACATAGAAATTAGCAGTTATATCATGTTCGGTTAAATAGTTATAATTAAAGCTCGTAGTAGGGCTTTAGCCTCATCTATAAGTTAGGGCTAAAGCCCTACTACAAACAAAAACTTTTTTATCACTAATCATATTGAAATCTAATTTTTAATATCTATGCCCAAAAAACTTGTACTGATGGATCATGACGGTGCTGTAGATGATTTTCTCTCCACTGTTTTACTAATGACTATGGAAAATGTTCAACCTTTAGGAGTAATTGTAACACCTGCCGATTGTTATATTGAACCTGCAATTAGTGCCACTAGAAAAATTTTAGATTTAATGGGGTGTTCTGATGTTCCAGTCGCAGAAAGTACAGTCCGTGGTGTTAATCCTTTTCCGGTTTTATTTAGAAGAGATTCTTTTGCGGTTGACCATTTTCCAATTTTAAATGAGAAGGAAAATATTGATACTATTTTAGTGTCTGAACCCGGTCAAAATTTCATAGTACAAGTTTTAAAATCAGCACCGGAACCTGTAACATTAATAGTAACTGGTCCCTTAACAACTGTTGCTACAGCTTTAGATATTGCTCCAAAAATTGAGTCAAAAATTCAAGAAATTGTCTGGATGGGTGGTGCATTGAATGTACCGGGAAATGTGAGTAAAGATATAGAACCTGGTCAAGATATGTCTGCTGAATGGAATGCTTATTGGGACCCGTTTGCGATTGAGAGAGTCTGGCAAACTCAAATTCCAATTGTACTTTGCTCCTTAGATATTACTAATAATGTTCCCCTAACTTCTGAATTTTCTCGCAAATTAGGCAGGCAAAGAAAGTATCCTATTTCCGATTTGGCCGGACAATGTTATGCCTTGGCAATTTCTCAGGATTATTATTTTTGGGATATTTTAGCAACTGTTTATTTAGCACATCCAGAATTTTATCAACTAAAAGAATGGGAAACTTTAGTTATTACAAAAGGAGTCAGTCAAGGTCGAATAAAAGTAGAAGCTGGTGGGCGGAAAATTATGGCAATGGAAAAGGTAGATACAGAGAGTTTTTATCGTTATATTCTTCAACAATGGGCGCGGTAGAAATAATTAAAATTAATAATTAACAATTACTTTTAAAGATAAGATTTATAGCAATCGGGAATCAGTTGCGAGAATAGGGATGTTCCTTAAAAAGATAGAAAATAGCAGTTATTATATTCATATATATTCGTTTTTTTCTTCTTTTCTGTTGCCTATTCCCTATTCCCTAAAAGTCTCCAATATCTCACAACTGAAATATGATTGCTATAGTTTGAGTATAGTTAATTAATGTGAAAAACTATAGAAATACTGACAATTGATTGATAAAATCAACTCGGCAGTTTCCACCTCAGAGTTGAAACTGTCAAAAATTCATATTCTTTATAATAGATAAAATCATAATTATGGTAGAGCACAAACGTATTGGTATCCTGACCAGTGGGGGAGATTGTGCAGGCTTAAACCCCGCAATTCGGGCAGTAGTTTACCGTGCTGTGGGAACTTACAGTTGGGAAGTTATGGGGATTCGCCAAGCTACTCAAGGATTGATGGAGCGTCCGCCACAAACACTCAAACTAGAGATTGAAAAAATTGACCCATTACTGATGTCAGGTGGGACAATTTTAGGCACTACAAATAAAGGCGACCCTTTTGCCTTCCCAATGCCAGATGGTACTTTGCACGATCGCTCTGAAGAAATTATTGAGGGTTATCGTTTACTTGGACTTGATGCTTTAATTGGTATTGGAGGCGATGGTAGTCTGGCTATCCTCCGCAAACTTGCTCAACAAGGAAACTTAAATCTAGTGGGTATCCCCAAAACTATTGATAATGATGTTAGCTGTACTGAGCTGTCTATCGGTTTTAATACTGCTGTCAAAATTGCCACAGAAGCACTAGACCGCTTACATTTTACTGCTGCTAGTCATAGCCGCGTTATAATTTTAGAAGTAATGGGGCGGGATGCGGGTCATATTGCTCTGAATGCTGGTATTGCTGGTGGTGCAGATGTAATTTTGATTCCGGAAATTCCTTACAAAATAGATAACATTTGTAACTATATCCGCAAACGTCAAGATTTAGGCAAAAATTACTCTTTGGTTGTTGTAGCAGAAGCAGTGCGGACTGAAACAGGAGAGTTGGTGACACAAGATGATTTATTCGGTAAATCTCGATATGGTGGTATTGGGCATTATCTAGCGGATAAGGTCTGTGCTTGTAGTGATGCGGAAACTCGTGTTACGGTCTTAGGTCATATTCAACGGGGTGGTGTTCCTTCCCCTACCGATCGCTTAGTTGCTTCAGCCTTTGGAGTGGCAGCAGTCGATCTGATTGCTGAAGGAAAATATGACCAGATGGTAACTTGGCAAAATCGACAAGTTGTCAGTGTGCCAATTGCAGAAGCAATTGCTAAGTACAGAGCAGTAGACCCTAATGATACTTTGGTCAAAACTGCTCGAGGCATGGGTATTTGTTTTGGAGATTAAATTGTCACTCTACG
The DNA here is from genome assembly GCF_050015995.1 of Dapis brunnea BLCC-M229. Classification (NCBI taxonomy): domain Bacteria; kingdom Bacillati; phylum Cyanobacteriota; class Cyanophyceae; order Oscillatoriales; family Microcoleaceae; genus Dapis; species Dapis brunnea. The sequence continues at coordinate 14,972 of NZ_JBNHEP010000301.1, forward strand.
AACTAAACTGTAGAAAATCATGACAGTTAAATTAAAGAATTTTTCCGAGATAATTTTCTGAATTTACAGGATAGTTTATTGTTTGTTTCTTTATGAATATTTATCTCAACGTTGGTTGAAGACCCGCGCTCTCCTGACAAGGGAGCGTCCCATGGGAAAACCAATCAATGTTGCGGTTTTTCCAATAGTGTGCTACTGTTTTTAAAGGCTGCTGGGCTAGCAGTGTCAGTCTGTGGAGCGACCCTAAGACCGGAAAGAGGGAAGGGCCTCGGAGGCAGGTGCTATGAAGCAGAAAGCACCTATCAGCAATGTTAGGGAATCCCGCGCTGTCACGCAAGTGCAGCGTCGGGAGGATGTCAAGAGGGTTTGGTCTCCTAATATTATGTTTGGTTAAATAGTTATTATAATTAAAGTTCGTAGTAGGGCTTCACTCCTATCTAAAGTTCGAGCTGAAGCCCTACTACAAACCATATACTTTATTATAAGTGACGCCGTGTGCAACTTTTTCCAACCGACTAAATTTAGAGAGTTGTGAGAACCAGACTTTCCGCTCTTGACCCAGAAACGCTGATTATTCCGTAGAAAGTTGCACATCGCGTAAGTGATTATCCGCAATTCCTAGCTCCCCTGGAGGGGGCACATGATATAACCCCTACTATTTTCTCTATCAATATTTATCAAAAAAATGGGGTAGCGCAACCTCGCTTTTTAAGGCGAAATGTTTTTGGAGAGTTGCTCTAATCTCCATTACAAAAACAACTTCTGACTTCTTTAAGGGGGTTGGGGATACTAAACCCCTATCATAATTCCTAATACATAATCTCCTTGATTGACAGAATGATTGGTTGAATTATCTAAAATTAAACCATCTGTTTGTGCCAAAACATCTATTACTTTTGGTAACTCTTGATTTTTGTTGAAATTCAATATTTGATAAATTCGCTGATTTTGTTTAACAATTGTACCCGGTCCGACTCGATTTTGTATCATGCCACCTACCGGAGCATAATAACGTTTCATATCTTCTCTAGGAATTAAATTTATTTGGTTATTTAATATTTCAGTTAAGGGAAATTCTGCTATTTTTAATATACCTTTCTTAGCTAAATAATTTTTCACTCCCTGAATACCTTTTGCCACTGATTCGGGATTCATTTTCATTCCAGAACCCAATTCTAATGTCCATGATTCTATGTCAAATTGAATTGGTTTCCCTAAATCTTTCAAACTCCTTTCTAAAGCTAACCAAGGCTTCAAAAATGCTTCATCAAAAGCATCTCCATCATATTCTCCATCTCTCATTAAAATTCCATAATCTAGGATAAATAATTTAGCACTTTCTTCTCTACCATGAAAGCAATAAAGATAATCTAAACTTTGATTTGTTGAACTATGTAAATCGATTACATAGTCTGCATCTAAACATAATGATTGAAGTTGATATCTATATTGTTTATAGAAAGGTGTACTACTAGAAGAGTTGATTTTTTCTAACTGCCCATTAAAACTGCATAAAATTTCCTGGCGATAATTATTTTTTATTTCAGTTTCTGTTAAATCAATTTGAGTTTTAGCAAAAGCTTCGATATCTACATCTTCCTTTTCATAATCCCAAAATATCCGGTTCCAATCTTTGCCATCGTAACTATTATATCTACCTGAAGAAAATTGATGCGACCGAGCATTAACTCCTTCGGGATTACACACAGGTAGTAATAATATTTCTCCTATTAGTTGACTATTATCCAAAGTCATTAAAAATTCTATCAAGTTATGAATAACAGCATTACCACTTATTTCTGCTCCATGTAAATTTGCTTGTATATAAGCTTTTTTTCCCGTTTGACTTCCAGTGAATTTATAAATTTGTAAATACAGAAAATCCCCAGAAGCAAGTTGTCTTAAAGGTATAGTATAAATATTTGGTTTCATCAATTTTTTTTAAGTAATAGAGAAGTAGCGCAGTATCTTGCTTGCGATACCAATAGGGTGCGTTATACGGCTAAAATTTAAGCTGTGAAAGGCATTTAACAATCCGTCTTCAATAATTAATAATTAATTATTACCTCTTCTTAAAAAGAAGAGGATTGGTTAAAAGGGAAATTTTTTCTTTTTTTATCCCTGAAAGGAGAGGCTTTAAACCTTAGTTTTTCGGTAACGCACCATTTTAGATGTATCAGTGGAGTACAAAAATTATCAAATTTTCTGACTTTTGCCTTTTGACTTTTAACTTTTAACTTTTGATTTTAATTAGTGTTTGCTGATTAAATTTCAAAGCACTAACAAATAAAGGTAAGTGCTTTTTTGGAGCAAAAAAAGTGCAAATCTTTAAGCTTGAGTGACCAAAAAGTTAGGATGAAAGGCAGACAAGCACAGAAAAATCACTCTGACAATTATTCCTCCTACTTTCTCTGTCTTCCCACACTCTGCTGTGGTAAAATAATAAAGTTGGTAAATTCAATACCTCAAAAGCTTAACTTTACATAGCATCAAACGCACTTTATAAAAATAAAGTTGGTAAGTTTTTGTAAGCAAATTAATAAACTTACATAAAACCTCTATTTTATCGAATAATTAAAGTTGGTAAATTTTTTGGGTGTATAGTTGCCAATATTTATAGCACTACGCAAATAGGGCGCGGACATTTCTAAATCCTGAAACCTTTTGATAGTCAACTGTTCCCAGTTAAGTGTTCCCTATTCCCGATTCAAGTAGCGCTATATATAAAAGTATTATCGGTTATTAAGCAGTAAGGATAAACTTAAGATAGTACAAATTCTCCCTTAAGTCTACCAACTTTATTATTAACTTACCAACTTTAATTATCCTGCTATATCTGCTTTTTTTCAGCAAACCCTAATTATCAATTATCAATTATCCATTATCCATTATCCATTAAGCCATCACCATTCCCCCATCCACATTAAACACTTGACCTGTAATATAATTGGCCGCAGCATCAGCAGCTAAAAACCTAATCATACCTGCGACTTCTTCTGGAGTACCATAACGACCTAAAGGAATAAACTTAACAATTTCCTCATAATTTTTCAGGTCTTTCGTCATATCAGTAGCGATAAACCCTGGGGCAACTGCATTTGCTGTAATCCCTCTATTAGCAAGTTCCTTTGCTACAGTTTTAGTAAAGCCAATTACTCCTGCTTTTGCTGCACTATAATTAGCTTGACCAGGATTACCCATTTGCCCAGTCACCGAAGCAACATTAATAATACGCCCACTCTTTTGTTTCAGCATAATTTTACTCACAGCACGAGTACAAAGAAACACCCCAGTCAAATTTAGGTCTATTACTGACTGCCAGTCATCAGGTTTCATCCGCAATAGTAAACTATCGCGGGTAATACCAGCATTGTTAACCAGGATATCGATGCGACTCCACTTTTCCATAACTTCTTTGACCAGGGTATCCACTTCTTCAGCTTTAGAAACATCTGCTTGTAGCGCCATCCCACTGCCACCCGCAGCAACTATTTCTGCCACTACTTCCACAGCAGCACCACTTGATTTAGCATAGTTGACAACTACATTAGCCCCTTCCATTGCTAATGCTAAAGCAGCCGCCCGGCCAATTCCTCTTGATGCACCTGTAATTATTGCTACTTGTCCTTTTAAACGTTGTAGTGTTTCGGGTAATGCTTCCATAATTAAATCCTTTTTTCTGAAATTAAACTAACTTATCTTAGGAGATTATGGTTTGTTGCGTTAAGTTAATATATTTGAAGCCAGAAGTCATAACCAAGAAGTCATAAGGCGCTAAATTGGAAGTTAAATTGTTACTGCGACTATACTTGAGAATGTCTGTGCCAGTAATGGCGACTGCTATAATACCCATAACCTAATAAATTTTTGCTTATGACAGTTAAAAAGAAGTTCAATAGTTTTGATGAACTACTTGCTGGTTCAGATTTGCCTGTTTTAGTCGATTTTTATGCTACTTGGTGTGGCCCTTGTAAAATGATGACCCCTATTCTGGAACAGGTGAATGAAGATATGAAAGATAAAATGCGAATAGTTAAAATTGATACTGACAAATATCCCCATTTAGCTTCAAAGTATAATATTAATGCTTTGCCGACTTTAGTTTTGTTTAAAAATGGTCAGCCAGCAGACAAGATAGAAGGAGTGGTAGAAGCAGCGCAGTTAGTTCAACGCTTGGGGAGTTTAATTAATTAAATTTTATTGAAGAAATAGAGATAATTTGATTTAGATTATTAGAATATTTATTGCTGACATTAAAAGAAAAAATCTGCTCAGATTGCAGCTAAGTTAATCAAAGTGTAAAGATATTATTTTTAACTGGGTATTGCTTTTGATTAAAGCTATATAAATGTTCATTATAGATTAGATTGTCAGTATATTATATATGGCAATCTAATTGAATTTATCATAATTTTAAGAAAGATGGCTATTTATCCCTGGAAGCAATTTAAACTGTCTATGCTGAATGCTAACCAGTGGTTCCGAGAAACTCCTGAAAGAGCTTTGGATATAGCTTATGATGCTGCTCTCAAGATAAAGGCTATTGAAGAGGAACATTTTGCCGGGCAAAAGATTTCTACTGAATCGGTTAATTATAGTAATAGTGCTAAATGTTATTTGAATTCGGAACTGAAGCGATATTTAAAAATTATTCAAACTAGATTAGCTGAATTTAATACAAGTGTTTCAGTGGTAGGTCTTCTTGACCAAAAAAAGGTTGACGAGCAAGGGGATAAATTTAATCAATATTACCAGCAAGAATTTCAGGATAAACCATCGATAATTTTGGAAAAATTAGAGTTTATTGAGCAAGTAACTACTCGGTATCGTCAATCTTCAAAGCCTCAACTTCAAAAATCAAATGCTCTTGTAGAAATTCCTAATGCTTCATCCTCTGTAGCTATAGTATCTAGTCAAGATAATATCAATCATTATTCCAATAATATATTGTCTAATTTTTCTCAAAATCAAAATAATTTAGAAGAACTGAAAAAGGATACTCCTGAAATAAGTTTCTTACCGCGTTCGCTCTTAAATACTCTAAAAAAAATTAAAAAAGAGTTAGATCCTGAAGCAGAAGATGAGGTAATTAAAAAGTTCAGAAAATCTAAAGTCAAGACTATTACTTCGATTAGATTTGTCTTGCTGTTGATTTTAGTTCCTTTACTTATGCACCAGTTATCAAAAATAACTATTGTGGGTTATTTGGTTGATAATTTTATTCCACTACCTCATAAACAAGAAGAAATTTTTCTCAACCCTAATATGGAAGAGGAAGCTTTGATTGAGTTGCATCAATATGAGGAAAAACTTCATTTTCAAATGTATTTAGGCAAGGCTCCACAATTATTTCCTGAATTATCTGAATCTGGAAAAGATTTTTTTGAAATACCTAAGTCGGAAAGGGAAGAATTAATTGAACACAAGGTAGAAGAAAGAGCCCAAGAAATAGCCTGGGAATATGAAGTTAAAGGTAATAGTGCGATTAAAAATATTTTTTGTGACCTAATATCTTTTATTACTTTTGTCGTGATTATTTCTACGAACAAAAGAGATGTTCAGGTTTTAAAATCTTTTATGGATGATGTTATATATGGTCTTAGTGATAGTGCTAAGGCATTTATTATTATTTTGTTAACTGATATGTTTGTGGGGTTCCACTCACCTCATGGTTGGGAAGTAATTTTGGAAAATATTACTAGACATTTTGGATTACCGGAAAGCAGAGATTTTAACTTCCTATTTATTGCAACTTTTCCGGTGATTTTGGATGCCGTTTTTAAGTATTGGATATTCCGTTACTTAAACCGCAGTTCTCCTTCTGCAGTAGCAACTTATAAGAATATGAATGAGTAATACCAGACTTGAAAAAAGAATGTTATAAATTTTATAGGTAAGGAAAAAGGCGTTTAGTTATCTAGGAGAGAGGTAATATCATGTCCGGTTGAATACTTATAAATAATGATCGAGGAGTCAGGAGTTAGGAGTTAGGAGTTAGGAGTCAGGAGTCAGGAGGGAAGAAGAAGGAAGAATAAAGAAAAAATTAGAAAAATTCCTAAATGTTATTTCTCAATCACATAAACAAGTTTGCAGAACAACTAAGTAGTTAAAATCAAGATGTTCTATTTGTAGCAAACATTTATCACGCCTAGTATAATATCAATTAATAATATTCACATTAATTGATACTAAAATACATTGAGCTATTAATCTTAGCTCAGTTTATAGAGCTTAAGCACTTCATCAGGAGTATTTTTAATCCAATCAACCATTTGCTTAACTCCCTCTTCAATATTCACTTGATGTTCATATTGTATTATTTCCCTAGCTCGGTCATAAATACCCCAGCTTTTAGTCAATTCACCAGGTCTTAATGGGAGTATTTTGGTTTTAGGTTTAATTCCAGTTACATTCTCAATAATACTTAGCAACTCAGCAAAATTTGTTCCTTTGCCACTACAAATATTATAAAAGAATGCTCCTTGTTTTTCAGATTGTGCAGCTAGTACATAAGCCCTTGCAATGTCACTTACACTAACATAATCTCTGACTTGATTTGCAGGTTCACCAAAAATAGAAATTTCTTGATTTTTTAACACATAAAGTGTATATAGAAGAACCTCATCAAGTGTTACTGGACTTTCCCAAGGACCATAAATGTTAAACTTCCTCAAACAATGTGCTGTATATCCATAAGTTCTTGCACCTGACAACACCTCTATTTCGCCTTGAAACTTAGTTTTTGCGTAGGGAGATGCTGGTTCTGGGTATATACTTTCTGTTATTGGCAGTTTATCTTCCGTTACTGCACCATACACTGCTGCTGAGGAAGCATAAAGTATTTTTGGAACACTAGCTGCTACACAAGCATTAACAACATTTTTTGTACCTAGCGTATTAAGACTAAAATCATCATTCATGTACTTGACACTCCAGGGAGTATCAATGTTTGCTGCTAGATGAATTACTAAATCAGCCCCTCTTAAAGCTCTTGGCCAATCTCCTCCCAAATCCCGAATATCATTTTCGATTAGTTCAACTAATTCTAATTCTTTTTTGTTTCTGAGTCCGGTACGCATATTGTCAATCACGACAATATTATCAGCTATTGGTTGAAACTGAACAATTATTTCTCTACCAACGAAACCAGCTCCTCCGACAATAACTACTTTTGAAAATCTTTTTTTGAGACCTACCACTTATCCTCCTTGGTCAGTTATTTCCTGAACAAAAAAACAATATAGACAGGACTTACGCAGAGACACTATATATAGCGTTTAAAACCTATAACGTTATAGATATGTAGTGCTTAAAACTTAAAAATGCGTAAGTCCCGATAGAATTAAAACATAATCTTCTCTAGTGAGTCAATTTAGATTTTATTAACATTAATCTCTATTCCCTCTTTTCTGTTACCTACTTCCCCAGAATTTTCTACCTCATCAAGTTGTCAACTACTATAATTTTCAAGGGATAGGGTTGATTACTCACCATAACTTTAGTCTGGAGAGTAGTCAATTATTTGATGTCTCATATCTTAATATGTCTTGGATAACGAGGTTGACAAGGGGTTCCTAAACAAACTTGACCAGGAGGCATATCTTTAAATACACTACTCCTAGCGCCAATAACTGTATTAGCACCAATATTAACACCAGGACCAACAAAACAATCTGCAGCTACCCAAGCACCATCTCCAATAGTAATACTTGCGGTCTGTAAACCAAATGCAGGGTCTTCTATATTATGACTACCAGTGCAAAGGTAACTTTTTTGAGAAATAACGCAATGTTTACCTATTTCGATACTCTCAAGACTGTATAAAACCACGTCGTCTCCTATCCAACTATAATCGGCGATCGCTATTTTCCAAGGATAGGTAAATCTGGCGGTGGGGCGAATTAAAACTCCTTGACCAATTTTGGCTCCAAAGAGATTTAATATTAGTCGTCTCACACCATATAAAGGTTGAGGAGTTAAGGGAAAGGTAATTGCTTGTACAAACCACCATAGTAGTACAAACCAACCTGGTTTACCTCGGTCATACCAAGATTGATTGTATTTGCGAAGATCGACCCAAGATTCTGTTTGTTGGTTATTTGTCATTGGGAGTTAAATTTTTTTAGGCTTGACTCTTAATTTAGGAAATTTTATAGTATTGAGATGTTTAAATTGGGAAAATAGTATTTTTTTTACTCTTACCGTAAAATTGATAAAAACATCCTACTATATCTTTATAAGTATATTACTACAGAATAGTTAATTTTGAAAGGCTTATTCAATTTATTTTGACTGTGGAATAGATTAATGAATTGAGTCAGAAAAAGAGCAAACCTCCAGAATAATTTCATCTATTTCTGTCATTAGTTTTCTGGTTTGTCTAGTGGGAATAATAATTTTTGCCGACTTATTGTTTGTGGGAAAGGCAAATAGTTATTTTGGAAAAGTTGAGAGAATTTTGGCAAATTTTCCGACCTATATATATAGGTAAATGAATTTTTTATCCTTGGTTTGACTGTGTGACTATCTGAGGGGAAAGTCGGACAGAATTTCATCTATTTGTGTCATTAATCTTCCGGTTTCTCTCAGAGCAACAATAATTTTTTGATACTGATTAATTTCTTCATCAGATAATTCCCGGTTAGCTTTTTTTCTGTCTTTGAGCCATTTATCTAAAACTTGGTAGCTACCAATTTTAAATTCCCATACTTTTTGACTGACCCCTGTGAAATAACAATTTTTGTTAATCCATACTTTTTCATTTGTCGGTTCATATTTAATTTCTTTCACTAGATTTTTACCATCCCCTTGATAATCAATAGTGGTTTTTTCTTCCTGATGGAAAACTGGTAAATTTTTGAGTAAATGTAGATTAACTAATGCTTCTCCTTGAGTTGTTAATTGTTCAAATAATTGATTATTGCTTGTGAGGGGAAGGCGAGGAAAGTCTATTTGTAAAAATTCAGCATATCTTTGTCGATAAGTAGGGGAATGAAATATAGCATAAGCGTAATAAAAGATATTTTCTGGTGTGGGGATATATCCTAATTTTTCTTGGATGGCAGTTAAGAATTTTGAGGATAAGTTGGCTGTTTTTTCCACAAATAAATTTGTTTGCCCGCTTTCTATATCTGGGTATATGTAGAGAGGGAAATAATAACTTATTTCTCTTGAATGAATTGAAATACAGTTTCCATCTCCTATATTTTCAGTCACTAAACAATGTCTAAATCCTGCCTCTTTTTGTTGGCGACATAAAATTAACGCTAGATTTTCTGATTGTAAATGTACCATCACTTCACCCCTTGGTCTATCAACCAAATCCTGATGATTGTAATAGAATCTTTGATCGAAAGGACGATATAAACAAGTGGTTAAGTAAGTTTGCCAATTGAGGTTATTAACTAGCAATTTTCTTTTAGCTGAAATTTTCCAGCTAGGAGTATCTTTAAGGTTATATCTATTAGATATTTGTTCATCAGTTATCGTTAAATCCCGAAAATCCTGGATTCTTTTGAGCAGTACATCTCTATCAAAATCCATAACAAAATTATCTCTGTGAGTTTTAATTCCTGTAGAATTAACCGGGCAAATATCTATGACACTCCACCCTTGATTATATTCTTCACTCAAATCAAAGTCTTTAGGAGAAAAAAAGAAATTAGGTTGAGAGGGTTTTAACTCTATCCAGTCAATATCATCAAAATCAACCCCCTCTAAAAATTTATATTTATCCTGTCGCTTTCCCCATAAATCAAAATAAAAAACATCAGCAGGTAACTTCACACCATCTCTCTTTTTATAAACCACCGAAAAAGCATCAGGTTCACTTTTTTCCCTAACCGCAATTAAAATTGCCACACCTTGTTGAATATCAAAAACATTCTCATCAACTTCTCCATCCGGTGTCGTTTCTTTTAACAAAGAATTGCCATGTAAATCCATAATATAGAGACTATCAAAATATTTTAGTAGCTCTTCTCTCATCCCCCGATGAATTAAACCATTAATATAAGAATGATTAGTAATCAAACCTATTACCCCATGCCCAGTTTTTTCTATCTGGTCGTGAGCAAAACGAATAAACTTAATATAATCATCATCAAGAGGTTGAATATTCTTTTCTCCCTCCAACCTGACCCTACCTTTATATCTTTCTAAAAGTTCACCAATATAAGTTAATTCTGTTATCTCTTTTCCTGCTTTACCTGTTTTATAAATCTTCTCCCATGTCAAACCATTATATTTAACATCTGCCAAATATTTAGTATCCTCCTCTAATAGTCTCTTCCGCTTACTAACATTCTGCGAACTCACAGAATAAGGAGGATTTCCTAACACAACAAAAATCGGTTTTTCCTCCTTAACCTTTGCTGCTTGATTAGCTTCTTCAGAAATATATTCACTCAATAACAAACTAGACTTTTTTATTCCCTCATCCAAAGCATTAGTCAAGAAAATATTTAATCTTTCCTTCTGCTCAAAACGATAACCCAAAATCTCCAATAATAATCCCAACTTTAAATGAGCAATGGCATAGGGAGTCATCAATAATTCAAAACCATATAACCGCTTTAAAACTTGTGCATCTCTTAACAGCTCATTCCAACGATTTGCACCATATTTCTCAAAATTAAAATAGATTTGTTTAATTACCCGATATAAAAACGTACCAGTACCCGTAGCAGGGTCTAAAATTGTTACTTTTCGACTACCTAAACCATATTCCAAATCAAAATATTTATCCAAAATATGATTAACTGCTTTGACAATAAAAGACACCACAGGTTCAGGAGTATAATAAACTCCTCGACTTTTTCTCAAAGATATTTCATAAGCAGCTAAAAAAGTTTCATAAAAATGAACAACCGGGTCTTCTTTTCTAGTTTCCCGACCAAAGTTTTCCAGAATATTCCCAATGTCAACTTTAGCCAAAAGTTCTATCAAAATTTCAATCGCCCAGTTAATTTTACTCACAATATCTGTGGCAATAACCGTACTAAACAAACCCTGTAAAAAAGGAATCTTATCACTAATATAAATACTTGCCGTTTGACGATTAAAATTAGAATTACCCGTATTTTGAGCATGACCGACTCTAGCAGTAAATAATCCATAGGTTATAGTTTGAGCATACATATCTGCAAAACTATTATTATCCAAATCTGGCAATAACAATTCTTGAAAAACTTGCTTAAGTGCAGTTAACTCTCCCGTTTCATTTTCAATTTTTAATGCTTCTTCCAAACTATAACAAACGACTTTAGTTTGAACAGCCATTTGTTGCGCTAAATCATTATAGTTATTAATAACTTTCTCTTGATAGCTTAAAAATGATTGGATTAACTGAGTAGTTTTTTCTAAATTATTACTAGGAATAATTTTTTGATTTTTTACTTCACCTAGACTGGTCTCAAGTTTTAACTTACCCTCCTTATACCAACGAAACTCTAAGTAATTAGTTAAAATGAAATTTTCACCTACAGCAGATTCTAGATATCGTTTTAACTGGTCAGTTGATTCGATTTTTTCTAAATTTTCACCAATTTTTTTTGCTTCAATATAACCAAGTAAATTATTATTTTTCCGAACAGTAAAATCTGGAATACCAGCTTGATTTCCAGTTTCTTCAATATTGGCATTAATTCCCAACATTTCACCCTCAATCAGATTTTTTAAAGCAGGATAGTGGGTACGCTCACTACCTTTTTCCAGATTCTTCTCTAATTCTTGTAAATAGTAGTTAAATTCCATCAATCCGTATTTTTAACAAATATTGCTAAGATATTATAATAGAAGAAAAATTATAAGAGACCATTTATCAACAAAATATTAAATATAGAATACTACCACAACAAAAGTAGGGATTTAGTCACCAAACCCCTACAGAATGTTAGCTATACTTTAGTCAAAATTATATTCTGATTTGATGTCGAAAATAACTTAATTTTCTAATTTTTCAGGTAATAGAAAATTAGGTAAGGAAAAATCAAGAACTAATGCCAGTTTGATAAATTTTTGCTACAAATATTTAGGTTACTGCTGAGGAGTCAGGAGAAAGGAGTCAGTCGCCAGGATAAATAACTTAAATATCCTTTTTTCATCCCAAGCATTTGCAAATTTTTTTTTGAAATTAGTATAATCCCATGCCGGAAAAAAGAATGCTATACTTACTCAATAATTCACTTCTTAAGTAAGAAATAAGTAAGAGTAATGTTTTTAACAATTTATTGGCAAAGTACGAAGATATCTTATGCCGAATAACCCTACTCCCCCTGACCCACTCTCAAAAAAATGAAGCAAATATTTATAAATTTGGTATAATACCAATTACCAAAAATAATGGAATATCTTAAATACTGTCACAAAAAAAGTAGGCGGTTTGGTCTCAACACCCCTAATACTAGCTGTATTTTAGTCAATATTCTACTCTTATTTTATAATCGAAAATAACTTGAATTTATAATTTTTTAGGCAAGTGAAAATTAGGTAAGGAATTATAAAAAAATAATACCAATTCTTCAAAATAATGCCAGACTATTCAAATACTGCCACAAAAGTAGAAGGTTTGGTATCCAAACCCCTACAGATTTATTTTAACTACTACTTGCTGAATCTACCTGAGCAACTGCTTGAGGATTAGTAGTTTCTGGTTTCTTTTGAGTAACATTTAACTGACCACCACAATCTTTAAGCTCATAAAGCTTCACACCAATTTGATACTCATATTGACTCAATAACCTACCATAAATATATCCTGCTTTACCATCTAAAAATCCTAGTTGAATAAAGTAGAATAAAATAAATCTCAGGAAAGGTTTAAATGGCAACCTCACCCATATTTTCTTGAGAAAACGTTTCCGTTGTACCGCATCTCCAAATAAACTAGCACCAATAGTTCCACTATCACCCTGACCAGTCAATAGATTATAATGTACGCGCGCTTCCCAATTAGAATAACGGTTATGTCTTTCTATCCAGTGAAATAAATCGCGAAAATCTTCGTGAAGCATATCATTTTTCAGATATCCCACATTGCCAGTTAAAACAACGTGTTCGTGTACCTCATTATCCCCAGTATTCCGAACACCCTCAGTTTTCAAGTTTTCGTAGCGACCTTCTTTATGTTTAAATAATCTGAGGTTCCAATCAGGATACTTTCCACCATGACGAATCCATTTTCCTAGAAAAAATACTCTACGGTTGAGATAATAACCATTATAATTTGGATCTTGAATAGCTATAGCAATTTCATCCCAAAGTTCTGGGATAATACGTTCGTCACAATCAACAATTAATACCCAGTCATTCCGAAAAGCTAAATTGTCTAAAGACCAGTTCTTCTTTTTCGGCCAAGTACCATTGAAATAGAACTGTACTAGATTTGCTCCATAACTTTCAACTATTTCGGCGGAGCGATCGCTGCTTTGAGAGTCTACAACAAATATTTCATCTGCTCTAGCTACACTTTCTAGACAAGCAGGTAAATTTTGCTCTTCGTTCTTAGCGGGAATTAGAACTGATACTGGTATCTTAGATGATGTCATAGTTAAAGAATTTATAAATGGGAATTACCTTAATTTATCGTCGCTACGCTCCAAAGGTTTTAGGTATTCGATGCTAGGGGTTGTTTTTTCTTCCTCACCCCAGAACCCTATCCTCTCGGTTGTTATCCTGAGTTTTAGATGGTACAGTAAACTTTTTTCGCCCATAACCTACAATCTATAACCTAACACCTTCTTCAATGTCTTGGATTTATTGATGTAGATATGATACCCTGAATTGCTGCACCTAAATAGCCTATTTGACCATAAGCATAGACAAAATTATCAAAACGTTTAGCTGGGTCTGTAATATTTTTTAGAGACTTATACATACCTCTAATCATTCTCTCACCCCCCCGGGATAGTTGGCCTAAACCTGCTTTACCAGCTAGTTGTTCTCGGTAACATTCACTAATACCTTGCCACCAACCTCGTTCAATAAACCAAGAAGGTTTTACCCTTTCTGGTGCTACATTATGAGCAACTAATGCTTCTGGCAGATAGGCTACTTGCCAACCTTGCTTTATTGCTAATTCTGTGGTATGTAATTCTTCGTTTGATAATAATTTTTTGCCAACTCGACCCAAGTTAGTGTCAAAACCACCAATTTGTTCCAGAAATGTCCGATGAATTGAATAGTTTAAACCTCTAGGAGTCAAACCAGGTTGTTCAATATATACAACTGAATCACCAAGGTTATAGTAACCTAAATTTCCTGATAATTCTGAAGATAGCCATTTGGGGGGGCTGATTCCTTCTGGCCAAATCAAGGTGACTTTACCGCCAGCAATAGCTAGTTTATCGTTACTTTGATAGGCTTCGTGCAGTACCCTTAACCATTGAGAACTAGCAACAGCATCATCATCAAGATAAGCTAAAATTTCAGCACTAGCTGTTTTTGCGCCTGTATTTCTAGCCACAGATAATCCTGTGACTGGTTCATAGATATATTTAACTTTGGGGTTGGGAAGTCTTGCTTCTACTACTTCACGGGTACGATCTTTTGAAGCATTATCTACTACTACTACTTCAAAGCTACCAGGAAAATCCTGTGCTAACAGGCTATCTATTGCAGCTCCTAAGTAAGTGTCCCGATTATGAGTACAGATAATGGCGGAGATTAGGGCCATAGTTAGTTATAATTTTTTTACTTTGAAGTTGTTGTGGATCTTGGCCTAATTTGCTGTTGCATAATTTATTATCCTTCATTTTTTAGTTTACCGAAAAAGTCTGAGAGCTTGAGAGCCATGTGACTTCAGTCCAGGGATTAAAAGCGATACGGCGATTTTAACCCCCAGTCAACATATTCTATCACTATTTTCTATTTTACTCTATCTGTGTTAGAGTAAATATATCTAGAGAACGAGGGTAAATGGTTGATGCCTTACTATGCATGAATTCAAGATTAAAGCGAAAAAAAATCAATATGCTCTCATCGATGAAGCAATCAGTATAGGTCAATTTATCCCCAATAAATGTATCAGATTGTGGATGGATGAAAGAGGTACAGGAAAAGCAAAATTATATAAATATTGCACTCTCTTAGCTAAATAATTTGTTTTTGCAAACAAACTTAATTCACAAGCTAGACAAGCAATGGCTGAAAAATTCTGGTCATCTATCTCTAGATTCTACGATAACTGTCAGAAAAAAATACCAGGACTCAAAGGATATCCAAAATTTAAGAAACATTCTCGCTCAATTGAGTATAAAAGCACAGGCTGAAAGTTATCACAAGATAAAAAATATATAACTTTCACAGATAAGCTAGGTATAGGAAAGCTCAAGTTAAAAGGGACTTGGGATTTGCATTTTTATCAGTTAGAATAGATTAAACGAGTCAGGTTAATCAAGAGGGCGGATAGTTATTATTGTCAATTCTTAATTCAAGCTGATATTATAGCGCTACGCATTAAGGTTACGACATTTATAAATCCTCAAATCCTTTGATAGTCTCCTGTTCCCAGTTAAGTGTTCCCTATTCCCGATTCAAGTAGCGCTATAATGTTCAAACTACTCCTAGCCAAAGAGCAACTGGCTTGGATTCAGGATTAAATTATTTCATTGCTGATAGTTCTGGAAATGTTGTTGAATCTCCAAAATACTATCGAAAAGCTGAAAAAAGATTAAGCCGATTAAATAGGAGAAAGTCTAGAAAATACCGGAATTCAGGTAAAGGAAAAAAGGGAGCAAAAATGTTAGAGCTTCCCAAACAACGACAGTCAAATAATTATCACAAAGCTAGAGTTTCGATATGCACGGAAACATTTAAAAGTAAGTAGGCAGTGTGAAGAGTTTGTCAAGAGAGTGGCAAACTGCATCATCCAGTCTAATGATTTGGTCGCCTATGTAGACGCGGATCGGCCTGCCGAAGGCTGATTTGAATGTAAAAACCATGATCAAAAATTGGCATTTAGCTAAGTCGATAAGTGATGCAGGATGGTCAACTTTTAGGCGTTGGTTAGAACATTTTGGTAGAAAGTATGGAAAAGCAACTGTAGCGATTCTGCCATATAATACTAGCCAAAACTGTTCTAGTTGCAGTCAGACACTCAAGAAGTCTCTATCAACTCGCACCCACATTTGTCATCATTGTGGGTTTGTAGAAGACACAAACTTAAATGCAGCGTTGAACATTCTGCAAAAAGGACTTTCTACGGTGGGGCACACCGAAAGTAACGCTTGGGGAGACACACCCTCTAGTTGTGTTGGAGAAATTCTGGATGATTATGGTGAGTCATTGAACCAAGAATCCCCATCGCCAAGAACGCGGGGAGGTCAACTTGGATATTTAATTCTATTCCCATTGGCACTCCACAGACTAAAGTCGCGTGGATTCGTGACTAGGAGCTGTAAATCGGGTTAAAACCACGATTTTCACATTGCTCGAAACAACGACATTGCCAGTACCTTACCGTGGTACGTATACAGCAGCATTCCACGCTTACGGTGCCAATTGCCACTACTCTCTCCGGCCATGCATACCATTGAGGCTACTTTTAAAGTTATTAGTTAATAATAACACATTTTTTTGACTTGACGAACGGGTTAAAACCTGTCGAGTCGTTTCCCTCCAGCCGTTAAAACTGGCTGGTTTCACACTTACCGAAAATTTGAGATGAATTCTGCTTCACCCACTTCTGATAAATTAATTTTAGTCACTGGTCCTGCTCGTTCTGGTAAAAGTGAGTGGGCAGAAAGTTTAGCCACTAATTCTAGAAAAAAAGTAATATATATAGCTACCTCTCAAACTAATGCTAGTGATTTAGAGTGGCAAACTCGAATTGAACAACATAAAAACCGCCGTCCCCCTGACTGGATAACTTTAGAAATACCTGTCAAACTATCAGAAACTTTGGCTGCTTATTCTGATGCAGATTCTTGTATTTTGATAGATTCTTTAGGTACTTGGTTAGCTAATATTTTGGAACAAGATGAACAAGCTTGGAATGAAACTTTAGAGGCACTAATTGAAAGTTTATTCAAAGCTAGTGGTGATGTAATTTTAGTAGGTGAGGAAACAGGTTGGGGAGTTGTTCCTTCTTTTCCTATGGGACGTTTATTTCGCGATCGCCTTGGTAATCTTATTCGTAGAGTGGGAGTCATTTCTGAGTCTGTTTATCTGGTTACTGGAGGTCATGTTTTGCATCTTAATGCTTTGGGTGTACCTTTAAAATTTTAATTCTTAATTAATTCTCAAGGAATGAATGGTTGGGTTTGAACCAGAATTTTAATCAGAAAAGTTACAATTAAATTAGATATTAAGGTATTAATACCGTTTTACAGAAGTCAAAAGTCAAAAATTAGGATTGATTTGGCGGAAAACTTTAACTAACAATAATTTTAGGTAATTCTTTCATACTAATTGTGTGAAATAATTTGTGATATTATTTTGGATAATTGGTATAACTAGTTGTAAATATCTCTATATTAAAGTAGAAAATAATCGGATCTTAAAAGTTATGGCATCCCGTAGTCAAATCAGAAAATACATTGCCTATTGGTTTCAGTTAGGCAAGAAAGTATTAATTAGTAATGGCCAGGAAGCTATAAGACCTCAAGTTGTAATTTCAGGCGATCGCTACAGTCAAGAATTTGAAGAATGCTGGCAGCAAATTTTATCTTTTGAATCAGGAGATTGTTATTTAGAAGGAACGAACCAAACAATTCAAGAATTATTATCTCCAGAGTGGGATATTAGTTCTTGTGCCCGTTGTGCAATGCCTATCCCATCTCATGTTAAAGGAATGCCTCCTGAGTGCTGTCCATGTTTCGATTTACCTAACTGGCCTGATACTGAAACACCATTGCCACGAGAGCCTATTTGTAGTAAATCACATTTGCTAGGTATTTGTAAGCGATTGTTAAGTATTAATCAGAAAGAAAACATTGATACCCACGATCGCAATTCTGAAAATGAGGAGTTTAAAGTTTCTTGAGGAAGTTGTTTTTCTTCCTAAGAAGAATAGACAAAAATCTCTAGGGCAATATAGTGAGGGCTGGCTGATTATAGCGCTTTTCATTAACATAGAATACAGAGATTTTGCCTTAAAGGCACTTATGCTGAGGGCAGAAAGAAGCGGTGTTATCCTGCGGGGTGCGACATACGCAAGCGGTCAGATCCCGTGGGGTGCGTTAGACGCAAGCGGTGCGACCACGCGGGATGCGACAGCTCGCTTCCGGAACGCGCACCAAGAGAGGGAATGCTGACCAGGAGAGGGAATGCGCACTCCTGTGAGGCAGAAGTTTTGTAGTCAACATTTTGGAAAACCGCTATAATTTCTGATTTGTGAATTCTACCCAAACCCATGCATACTTTTTCAGCAAATCCTAATTATCGAAATTATCCAAATTTTTACCTAGAAAATTTTTAGGTTTAAACTTACTTTTTCACTCAGAGACCTATAGTTAATTATCAAAATCAGAAGCATTACTTGTTTTACCACCCTCATTAATTAATAATGCTACAGGGAAATGACTTAGCA
This sequence comes from Dapis brunnea BLCC-M229, assembly GCF_050015995.1. Classification (NCBI taxonomy): domain Bacteria; kingdom Bacillati; phylum Cyanobacteriota; class Cyanophyceae; order Oscillatoriales; family Microcoleaceae; genus Dapis; species Dapis brunnea. The sequence continues at coordinate 33,501 of NZ_JBNHEP010000301.1, forward strand.
CATCTCTAATCCACAAAGTATCCTCTTGTTCCCCTTGTAAAACTTGTTGAGTAATCACATTTTTCCACACTAAAGAAGAACCTGAAGGTAAACAAATTCGTGTTTCATGCCATACTTGTTCACCTAAAGGATATTCTCCTTCTTGCACCAATTTAGTTAATAATCTAGGGGCAATAATAATAGCTGTAGTATCTCCCCATTTTCTGGAGAAAGCAACTATATGATCTTTCAAACTACCCATAACAATTAACTTTTGGTAATCTCCACGTTGAAATAATTCAACATACTCTCGACGCGCCTGCAAAGCTTGATAAGTTAAAAACATTTTAATCTTACCAGTCTCTGGAGTTATCAAAAGTTCCTCAATTAATCCCAAAATATCTGACTCTATTTTTGTCTTAATTTCCTGGAGAAACTCTACCCTTTTTTCAAAATCAATAGGACGACGGTTATCAGGATCGACAAGACACAAATCCCATGATTCTGTACCTTGATAAATATCAGGAACTCCAGGAGAAGTAATCTTCAGAAAAGTTTGAGATAAAGAATTCAAAATTCCATAATGTTGAACCTTACGTTGCAAAGGTCGGAAAGCTGCTAAAAATTCATTTTCTTGTGAATCTTTGAGTAGACTTTCTACAAATTTAATCAATGAATTTTCATAACTAGAATCTGGTCTCAACCAACCGGTATTAACTTTTGCCTCTCGTATTGCTTTAATAATATATTCTTTAATCCTTTCAACAAAAATTGGATATTCAGTTTCATCAAAAGGAAAAGCTCCCAGTAAAGTTTGATATAAAAAGTATTCATCATTAGGTGCAGGAACATCTAAACCTCCAACACAATCTTTTTGAGGAGCATTAATTTCCTGCCATTTTTTCAGATAACTTTCCCACTCTTCAGGAATTTCTGAGAGTACATTAATTCTAGTTCTGACATCTTCCCCTCGTTTCGTATCGTGAGTAGAAGTTCCATTCATAGCATGGGGCCAATAAGCAATTTGATGTTGATTAAATCCATGAAATTCATCAATTGAAACTCCAAATTTACTAGGAGTTGAACCAACTTCATTCAGAGAAATGAGGCGATTATAGATGTATAAAACAGTATCTTCTACACCCTTTGCCATTAAAGGTCCGGTAAATTGTTGTAAACGCATGACAAAGTGTAGCCAATTATCTTTATCTTCCTGGTTTAAATATTCATCAAATTCTAATAAGAGAAACTTCTCAATAAAATTTAATTCATTCAAAAGTTCATTGATAAAAGTAGGTATTCTTTCTTTCGTTTGAGCAATTACTCCTTGAATACATTCCCGGTCAGCTTTACTTACCCCTTCTTTACTAATGTAAGTTCTATATACAGGAAATACTGACATAACTTCTACTAAAGCAGCTTTTAAACCAAAAGTCGTAAAATCACTAGCATATCTATATTTACTAGAAATATCCTTCAGTAAATGAGCTAAATTATCAATATCTCCAGCCAAATGCTTATTAATAATTAGTCTTTGATTTTCATCGACTAAGTGTTCATAATTAGAATTACCTCGAATAAACCGAGAGTAAATTTGATTAAATTCTTGTTCGTTGGAATTGTCACACAACAGACCATTTACATAATTTAAAAAGTCATAACCTGTAGTTCCTTGAACCGGCCAATTAACAGGTAGATCTTCATCAGGTTCGAGAATTTTTTCCACAACAATATATGGAGCATCTGCTTTTTCTCTGAGTCTGTTTAAGTATTGAGCAGGGTCGTATAATCCATCAATATGATCGATTCTCAGACCTGTAAATTTTTGCTCTTTCAACATTTCTAAAATTAGAGCATGGCTAGTATAAAAAACTTTATCGTCTTCTACTCTAACTGAGATTAAATCGTTAACTGTAAAAAACCGTCGATAATTCAATTCTTCATTACCAACCTTCCAGAAAGATAAGCGGAAATATTGATCGGATAATAATTTATCCAACAAGTCAAAACTTTCTGGTTTTCCTGGAATTCCGTTGAAAGTATTTATATTTTCTTCAATGAATTCTTTAATATCTAAATTTTCATTCCATAACTCCCACAACATTCCTTTAATAAAGCTAATTTGGTCGTATCTTTCTCTACCTTCCGAGCCAGAAGGAATGTATTTTAAACTATAAAGAACTCCCTGGAACTTAACAAAATCTGGGTTATTTCTGCCTAATTTATTTTTTAATCTGCCTATATCGTATGTTAAAACCTGAGTATAAGAATCAATTTTGAGGGGAAACTGATGATCGTAATAGTTAACAGTTAATCCATTTTGGGCATACTGTAGTTGTAATTCTCCACTTTCGAGACAGTCTCCATAAAACTTGCCTAGAAATGGAGCTAAAACCCGACCTCTAATACCTTCATAAGGATGATTCCAATCAATATCGAAATAGTCTCGGAATTGAGAGTCAAAACCATTTTCTAATACATCAATCAGAATATGGTTTTGGCTATTAAATGCCATGTGATTTGGCACAATATCCTGTAGCCATCCCAGCTCATAATTTTTTATTTCTGCTGCTAGATTTTCAAATTTTTCTTTACCTCCTAATTCAGGATTAAGTTGATTAGGATTAACTACATCGTATCCATGGGTACTGCCTGTTTTTGCTTTGAATATGGGAGAAGCATAAATATCAGAAATTCCTAGTTCAGCTAAATATGCAACTATAACTTTAGCTGCTTCAAAGTTAAAACTAGGAGTAAATTGAATTCTATAAGTCGCTAGTGGAATTCGCATTGTTAAAATAGATATAGGTTATGATTAATTAACTGTTATGTTTTTTTCTAATTTATGATTTTACCTTTAACAGATAAAATTGTCTTTGTTTTCCAACTTGAGATGTGTCCTATCTAGAACTTAATATAAACTTATAGTAGCAATATAAACTCAAATTGGTTAACTCATGGTAGTTTTCAAGGGAGGAGGCAAATTTACCTTTCTCCTCAACCTTCTCCTACAAGGATACGGCACTAATTAAATTTAGTTCTTAAGTAGTCATAAGAGACTGTTTGTAAAACAAATCTTAAGAAGACCCAGAGCTTTTAGCAGCAA
>NZ_JBNHEP010000302.1:0-7305 GCF_050015995.1 Dapis brunnea BLCC-M229
TGGCTATTTGTGAAATTAGTTCTGGGAAAAAAGTCTCCCTAGAAAATTAATTTTGCTGCCAATCAAGAGAAAGGGTTTCCAGACTCAAACACCAGGAAAAATTCTCTAGCTATTTGTGAAATTAGTTCTGGGAAAAAAGTCTCCCTAGAAAATTAATTTTGCTGCCAATCAAGAGAAAGGGTTTCCAGACTCAAACACCAGGAAAAATTCTCTAGCTATTTGTGAAATTAGTTCTGGGAAAAAAGTATCTCTAGAAAATTAATTTTGTTGCCAATTAAGATAGAGGTTTTGGTGACTTAAACCCCTCGGCAAAACTCTTTGGCTATTTGTGAAATTAGTTCTGGGAAAAAAGTATCTCTAGAAAATGAATTTTGTTGCCAATTAAGATAGAGGTTTTGGAAACTCAACCCCTCGGCAAAATTCTCTGGCTATTTGTGAAATTAGTTCTGGGAAAAAAGTCTCCCTAGAAAATGAATTTTGTTGCCAATTAAGATAGAGGTTTTGGTGACTTAAACCCTTATAGAACAAAATATATTAATCAGCCCAAAAAATTCATCCACTCTACAAAATTAGGAGCGAAAAAAATGACTAACACAAATCAACAATTCCAAGCTGCTAAAGTTGGCTCTAATTTTAAGAAAGTTCTGGTCAAGTTTGACAAATTACTAGCCGATGGAAATAAAGAAAAATTAACTGCTATCCGCAAACAACTCCGGCAAGAATTAAAAGAATATCGAGAGCAAGGTGCAATTAAAGTTGCATTTGTCGGACAATATAGCGCAGGTAAATCTACAATTATTTCTGCTTTGACAGGAAAACGGGATATTAAAATAGATGCGGATATTGCCAGTGACAAAACTATAACTTATGACTGGAATGGTATTGAAGTAATAGATACTCCCGGACTTTTTACGGAACGTCAAGAACATGATGAGATTACTTATGAGGCAATTAATAAAGCTGATTTATTAGTTTTTTGTCTGACTTATATGTTATTTGACTCTGTGACAGTTGAGAATTTCAAAAAGTTAGCTTATGACAAAGGTTATCGCTGGAAAATGATGTTAGTTATTAATAAAATGTCTGATGAAGCTGGAGAAGAAGAGGAAAAAATTGTTAACTATCGCCACAGTTTAATAGAATCACAATTATCTGATTTTGAAACTCAGGTTTATACAGAGATTGAAAAACAAATTGCTGCAGCGCTAAAACAGGAAGAGGAAGCTATAGCTGCTTCTAATAGTTGGATAAAACAACTAAGAGAAATTCGGAATAATTTTGAGCTTATCCTCCAATATATTCAGAAGGCAACGGCAAAAGCAAGAGGTTGAGTAGGGTGATTACTTAGAGACTGTTTGTAAAATAAGTATTAAGAGAACATGCGAGTGACTAAAATCTAAAAGCGGTAATACTTCAAGAGATTGAAATTTGGTAGGTAGAGAAGTATTCAGTACATATATTCCTAGATTTTTAAGCGACAAATATTTGTCTTGATTTCTTCCTCCTTATTCCCTATTCCCTATTCCCTATTCCCTGTTCCCTGTTCCCTGTTCCCTGTTCCCTGTTCCCTATCTCCTTTTTATATTTCCTTTACAAACAATCTCTTAGAGATGATGCTATTTTGGTAAAAATTATAGTTACTATTGTCAGTATTTTCATACCCCTTTATACACATTTTTCTACTCTTGAGTGGAAAGACTTTTACCAGGTATTGAAGTTATATCATGTCCGCCTAATTGGCGATAGAACTCCGTTCCGCTCCGCGTTACATGTCGTGTAGCGAAACAAAAACTTTCTCCTCCTCTCCTCCTGATATATTCTTTTTTCCACCACTTCTCACCCCTGACTCCTTACTCCTGCCTAAATTATTTATAACTGTTCATTCGGACATGATATTAATCATTATTTTCACAAAGCTGGGCTGGGAAGGGGTTAATATTTTTGTATTCTGCTAAATATTGTTCTAAAATTTTCAACTGAGATAAATTCAGACTGTAATATATCCAACGACCATTCTGACGACCTTGAACTAAGGAAGCTTCCTTAAGATTTTTTAGATGAAAAGATAGTTTTGACTGGGGAACATTCAGGCGATCGCATATATCGCATACACATAATTCTTGTTTCCGCAACAATTCTAATATTTGTATTCGTAAGGGATCAGAAAGTGCATGAAAGCTTGCTGCTACAAAAGTAGGAGATGATTTTAGGGATGTTTGTGGCATTAATTTTTAGGATGATTTGCTGATTTAATTACAGATTTCCAGAAATTAAATATTTCTTTTTTCAAACTCTTGTAGGAAAGTTATATGGAACTTCCCTACATTCTTTTTCGGAGATGTCTATTACGCATAACTAATTTTTATCATATCACATTTTTATGGCATCGGGAAGTTATAGAGGTTGGCAATTCAGTCAATTCAAATAATAACATAACAGTCTGTAGAGGTTTGGAGAGCAAACCCCTAAAATATTCAGTATTCAGTATTATAGCAATAAAAAAAATGTCAATTGATTTACTTCCAATGGGAATGGGAGTTTCTCTAATCCTGCCAATAATAATTATACTAAATCCGGTTGTGATAAATCACTATGATAACCGGATTTGATATTATTTATAGGTAAGCATTCACCTATTAGTAGTCTGCATTAAGTTTTTTTTCATAAACGAAAAGTTACATTTATTAGGAATAACTAAAGTTCCCAAAGAATTAATTATTAAGATTTAAAGCTTCTCCTTTTAAGTCGAAAAAAATAAAAAATGTTCCTTTGAGTCAATTTTCTTCTTTTTAAGAAGAAGTAATTATTCATTGTTAAACTGATTTTGTAACCATTCAGCTAGCCCGCTGTTAGCTCTGAGCAATAGTATCCGGCTTTTAAGGATGGGGTTTAAATCAAGCTTTTATTTTAGCTATGAAGTTAAGGACTGACAGCCAAAGGTTACCAATATTTTTTCTGTGTCTCAATTACACTAATGAACCACCGCAGCTAGATCCACAACCTGCGGTACAACCATAACAATAATTTTCTGTCTGCACTTGTTCAATTATGTCTAAACTATTAGCTTCTAATAACTTAGCTAATGTAATTTTTTCACCTTTCCTTGTTTCAGCCGGAATATTTTCCATTTGATTAAAGTCGCAGTCATAAACATTACCTAAATAATCAATTGATAATTCATTCCGACACATTAAATTTTCTACAGTCTCCCTATTAAAATTTGACTCTAAAAATTCTAGATAAGGCTGATATATCTTTCGGTTTTCCAGAAACATTTTAGTTCTACCTATGGGTAAATTAGTAATTGTGAACAGTTGATTAAACTCCACCTTAAAATGTTCTTTTAAATAATTCTTATAATCTTGCTCTAGATTTTTTTGATTGGGAGGAAGTGCAAATTTATCTCTATTGGGAATTGGAGGATTATAAATTAAATCTATTCTTAGATTTTGGTTTTTTCCGTATCCTAATCTATTCAACCATTGCAATGCCAGAATGGATTCATTATACACACCATTGCCACGCATCTTATCAACATTATCTTCTAAATAACAAGGTAAGGATGCAATAATTCTGAGTTTATTTTCAACGCAATATTCTGGAATATCTTCAAATCCTGGCACGAAATAAATTGTCAAATTAGAACGAACAATTACTTCTTTATTCTTGGCTCTTGCAGCTTCAACCAATTGTTTAAAACCATAATTCATTTCTGGCGCACCCCCCGTCAAATCAATTGTTTCAATTTGGGGAAATCTATTAATTAACTCAATTAATTGTTCGCAAATTTCTCCAGTAAGTTCTTCTGTTCTTTTTGGGCTAGCTTCCACATGACAATGACTACAGGCTAGATTACAACGTTTGCCAAGATTAATCTGTAAAACAGTGATTTTTTTCTTAGTTAAGGTTGTGCCAAGTTTGGTTTGGAAAGGCGTAAAAGCTGTTTGAATCATTGCCATAAATTTTAATAACGAATTCAAGAAATTAATTGTGCAAAAATTTAACGGATGGGAATTGACTTGAGAAAGTTTTACTTGAGCTTTTTCCTAAATATTCCCATCTATTAACCAGAGATAATAATATAACGGTTCTTATATTAATAAGGTACAGTATTTTTCTCTCTTCCTTCTTTTTTGTTCCAGTAAGATAAAAAAGTTTTGTATCTCACCAATGTGGTAATTGCCATATTGACTAACTACTTATTTACTAGCTATTTTTGACCAATTTTGATCGGCTAAATCAATATGGCCATGAATTTCTTTGTTCCACAAGCTTTTTACTTTTTTACTATAGTTTAAATAGAGTTTTCTATCAACAATTGACCAGACATTGGAGTTAACGGGAGCTAGTTGTCCTTTTCTCGTGCCATAAGCGCAATAGCCATCATATTGAGGTGCATATTTTTCTAGATTTTGAGCAAATAACTCTTGGTTTTCAGCACTAGAAAAATACCAGTTTGCCCCTTTTCATTTATATTAATATTTGCTGTTTGGCACTGCTCTACTTTGGGTAAAGTAGGCTACTATATCTGTGCCACAAATGGCAACATTGTTCTCTATACACAGCAATCATATTTCAGTTGTAAGATTTTAGCGGTAATTAGGAGTCAGGAGTCAGGAGGATCGAGTCAGAATATCAAAGGATTTTGATCGCTCTTAATTGTTCTTAAATATCTATCAAAATCATTCCTGATTCCTATAGATATTTTCTGAGTTTTTACCAGCACAGGGGTTATATCATCTGCCCCACCAGGGGAGCTACGAATTGCGGATAATTACTTCTAATAAAGTTTTTGTTTGTAGTTTTGCTCTAGCCCTTTAATTACTTGTCTTTTTGCTCAAGCCTAACTAAGAACCTAATTATAAATGTTTTACCGAACATGGTATTAGTTCCGGCACAAGAATTTTTGGCTACACAAAGATTTTATGCGATCACTGCACTTGTAGTAGTATTTGATTTAGAATTAGCAATATAACCAGTAGCTATTCTCACACTCAAAAGAGAAATATAACAAATTTTAGAAAATATTACAGTTTCATATAAATCAACTTTCCTTATTTTTTTTATTATTAACTAGCAGATACTTATAATTAAATCTAGGTAAGCTGAATCTAACCTGAGAAACAATTAAGAAATCAATAATAATCAATTATTTCCTATATTTATCGAATAAATAATTCTATAATTATATCCAAAAGCTGAAAAATTTACATCCTTATGAAAAATCGTAATTTTTTAGTAAAGAAAGACGGTAACTGTGAAATTTTCAACTCTATCATTCACAGACAAATACCCATACATACATATTGACTTTATCGTTTTCTCACAGAGTTATAAGATATTCTTTCAAAAGAACAAAATGACCAAAATAGACTACAGAAAAATCCTCCCCTAGTGAGTTTATTATTAGATACTTCTCTTTAGTTACAAACGTTTTATTTAGAACCATATCCAAATACAAGTTGGTCAGTTTTAACACTTTATTGAACAAGTGGGAACTCAAATTTTAGAAGCAGGAGATATTATTAGTTTGATGCCAGATGCCTTCATTCTGTTCAACCTTTGGGAGAAGAGGCAACTATTACTTTTAATATTTATGGAGAGACTGATTTTTCTCAGCGCTTTGAATTTTATACTTTAACTAATAGTGCTAAAAGTTTTTAGGCAAACACTCAGCTATTAGCATTCCGAAGAAAAAAATGTACTTCCTTCGTAGGAGGCTAGCTAATAGCTGATGACTGTTAGCTCCGCATTCCCCAGGAAATGCTTACCAATTTTCTAAGCTTCGTTCCACATAATCTTAACTTTATCCGGCATAAAACTAGCTATTTCTTGAACTTTCTCTGGAGATAATTCTTCTTTAGTAGCAGAAAAAACAGCTTTAATTACAGTTTCGGGTGCAATTCCTTTGGGAACTCCAGCTTCTTGGTTAACTCGGAAAATAAAAGTATCGCCATTAAATATAAGTGGAGGACGAATTTTACTCAGAAAAGCAACAAGTGGGTTATTATCTTTCCAAAGTTCCCCTATTTCATCTGGGTCTGGTTTTTCACTACTAGAAGCTAAGTCTGAGGCGACCTGATTAGATACTTCTGTTGTCATCAAATCACGCATTGTCCTAAATACAATAACACTAATATCTCTAGCATCGTAAATATCTGGTAATCCTGCTTGAGTCCGAACTTTTTGGAGAAAAGGTAGAAATTTTTCATCTACAGGAACTTGTTGAGAATCAGTCATAATTATACCCTTGATTTTATTAGATTATTGATATAATATCATAAGCTAATATGCTTTAAAGATAACTGGTAAAATGAATAGGAAATAGGCAACAGGCAAAAGTTTTTCAGCTATCAGCACTTTTCTGAAAGTCTATATAGTAACACCTTCGCGACACCAAGCTACGCTATGGTGCGAGCTTTCAGTAGCCCTGAAGAATCATAGCTGAGTTCACAGCGCGCGAAGCTTCGAGCCTCCACGCGTGGTTACAGATGCGCCCTAAAATTAGATCATTTTTGCTCCGTTGTAGTCTGCGTCGCAGGCACGATCGCAATTTCCACATTTAAAGTTTTTCCCGCTTCGATAATACTTGTCTGGAACTAGATGAATATGTAGGCATTGATGGGAGGTTTGACTAGTATAAGCTGGTGGGATTGCCATGACATTCACGCCGTTCTTAGAAACTTATTATTATCTATATAAATCTATGATTTTCTATAGATAGCCTGTTCTATTCCTGTTTCTATCTGGCAACGTCGGCGTTATCCAATCCACATACTGTCACGGGCGTTTGTTTCGCGCCAGCGTTGCGAAACGCGTTAGCGGAGCGGAGATATAACTGCCCGCCATAGCTAAATTTAATGCTGCATTCAAGTCTCCGTCGCAGCTAAAATTGCAGTGTTCGCAATTTGATTACGCGCTCTGATAAAAACAGAGACTCGCGATTCAGTTCCACACCTACTGCAAGTTTTAGAGCGAGTTACCATTTATCCACAAAAATTAGCTCAGAGTCATATAGCTCACACTTGTATTTTAGCTGTCTACGAAACTCATAAAAACCGGGGTTGGTGATTAAGTAATGCTCTTCAATATTTATGAACCGTACAACCATAGTTTTTTCATAGAGATTTGAGACAAAAGCATTACCCATTCACCAACGCCCTAAATTAAGGTATGAAAGTAAGTGTATAGGTAATAGGGAACAGGGAATAGGGAATAGGGAACAGTTAATATTAACAAGTAGTTCAAACCTCACGGGGTGACAAGCTAGTTGAAAGCTATGTATAGAAAGGAATTTACCTTCGG
>NZ_JBNHEP010000303.1:0-4681 GCF_050015995.1 Dapis brunnea BLCC-M229
CCCAAGTGCCGACAGCCTTAGCTAATATAGTTATGAAATTAATGGCGAAAAATGCGGAAGAGAGGTATCAAAGTGCTTTAGGGCTAAAATATGACCTAGAAAAATGTAGGGTTGAATATCTTGAAACTGGGAAAATAGAGCCCTTTGTCTTGGGAGAACTGGATCTATGCGATCGTTTTCTGCTCCCAGAGAAACTCTATGGACGGGAAAAAGAAGTGCAAACCCTCCTGAATGCCTTTGAAAGAGTCGCAGCCGGACAAACAGAAATGATGCTGGTGGCAGGATTTTCTGGAATAGGGAAAACCGCCGTGGTGAATGAAGTACACAAACCCATCACCAGATACAAAGGATACTTTATCAAAGGCAAATTCGACCAGTTCAATCGCAACATTCCCTTCTCTGCTTTTGTGCAAGCATTCCGAGACTTAATGGGGCAATTACTTGGAGAATCTGATACTGAATTGCTGGAGTGGAAAGCAAAAATCCTGGAAGCAGTAGGAGAAAGCGGGCAAGTGCTCATTGAAGTTATACCCGAACTCGAAAGGATTATTGGAAAACAACCACCCGTTCCGGAACTATCTGGAAGTGCAGCCCAGAATCGGTTTAACCTCCTCTTTGAGAAATTTATCACCGTATTCACAACAATTGACCATCCCTTAACCCTATTTCTGGATGATTTGCAATGGGTGGACTCAGCATCGTTAAACTTGCTCAAAGTGCTGATGGGGGATACTGGAACAGGATATTTGCTGCTGTTGGGGGCATATAGAGATAATGAAGTCTTCCCCGCCCATCCGTTGATATTAACTTTGGGGGAATTAGAGAAACAAAACACAACGACTTCAACAATTACTTTAATACCCTTATCTATTGCTCATATCAATCAATTGGTGGCCGAAACTCTCAGTTGTTCGGTAGAGTTAGCTGCTCCCTTGACAGATTTAGTATATCAAAAGACCAAAGGTAATCCCTTTTTTACCACTCAGTTCTTAAAAGGATTGCATGAGGATGGATTAATTGCATTTAATCAAAATTTGGGATATTGGGAATGCGATTTAGTTAAGGTGCAAGATGCAGCTCTTACAGATGATGTGGTAGAATTTATGGCGCTAAGGTTACATAAGTTGCCTGATGAAACCCAAAAAGTGATGAAATTAGCTGCCTGCATTGGTAATCAATTTGACTTAGAGACCTTAGCCATTATCTGCGAAACCCCATCAGAGGAAGTAGCAGCAAATTTATGGAGTGCTTTACGAGAAGGGTTAGTTTTACCTCAGAGCGAAGCCTACAAGTTTTTTCAAAGTAGGGAAAAAGACGAAGATCGAGCCGAGGGGATAAGTGTTGGCTATCGCTTCTTACATGATCGCGTCCAACAAGCAGCCTATTCTCTGATCCAAATTGAGAAAAAACAACAGACACACCTGAAAGTAGGAAGATTATTACTCCGTGCAATGAGTGCAACGGAACGAGATGAGAAAATTTTTGAGATAGTTAATCAGCTCAATCAAGGGAGCGACTTAATTTTATCAGAAACGGAACGACATGACCTAGCAAAGCTCAATCTTGCCGCTGCTCAACGCGCAAAATTATCCACAGCTTATGTCGCCACTGTTGAATACGCAAATAAAGGTATCCAACTTCTTCCTCAAAGGGCTTGGCAGCAAAGCTATGAATTCACCTTGAGTCTGTATAATTTAGGCGCTGAAGCAGCTTGTCTGGGGGGAGAGTACGAACGCATGGAGTTGTTAATTGAAGTGGTGTTGCAAGAAGCCCGGGACTTACTCGACACAATGAAAGTGTATGAAGCTCGGATTTTGGCAGACGTGGCCCGGTGTCGGGAGCCCAGAGCGGTCCAAACTGCCTTTGTCGCGTTAAAATTGTTGGGTGTGGAGTTTCCCGATGCTCCCACAGAAGCCGAGGTCGGTCAAATTTTCCAAGAGACTGCGGCCCTCTTAGGCAATAAAACAGTAGAGGAATTGTTGGCACTTCCGACGATGGAAGTGGCGGAACCAATGGCAGCACTGCGAATTTTGGCGACTGTCACTACAGGGATTTATCATGCCGTTCCTATTCTCATGCCCTTCGTCGTTTGCAAGCAAGTGAGTCTCTCAATTCAATATGGCAATGCGGAGGCATCCGCCCAAGCCTATGCTTGGTATGGGGTTCTGCTGTGTAGCTTGGGGGAAATAGAACTAGGCGATCGCATGGGGCAACTCGCCATGGATATCTTATCGCGCTCCCAGAGCCGAGAATTTATCACAAGCACCGTCAACATGGTATATACCTTTGTCAAACCTTGGAAACAGCCCCTCCAAGAATTGCTATCCCCCTTACTGGACGGCTACCAAAGCGGGTTAGAGACTGGTGCTTTAGAATATGCAGCCTACTGTTGTTCCAACTACTGCGTGCTGTCGTTTTTCCTGGGTAAAAATTTAACGAGCCTAGAATCAGATTTTAAAACTTACGATCAAGCCTTGGTGCAACTGAAACAGGATGTTACCCGCAACTGTCACCTGCTCTATTACCAGTTGATCTTGAATCTACTCGGTTGCTGCGACATTCCCTGGGTTTTACAGGGGGAAATTTATGATGAAGGACGCATGGTGCTCTTGTATCAAAAAGCCAACAATAATTATGCACTGGCAAACCTGCACATCAGCAAATTAATGCTGTGTTACCTCTTCTACGAACATTCTCAAGCCGTTTCCATGGCTGCAGATGCCAAACAATATTTAGGGGGAGTCGCGGGATTTTTCATCATTTCCGTGCATCGCTTTTATGAAGCACTAAGTCATTTAGCGCTCTTGAACACGCAACGACACCCTGCGGACGCACCTTTACCTCAGATATTCTCGGACAACCGAACGGAATTAGAGCAATGGGCGCATCATGCCCCTAAAAGTCAGATGCACCGAGTGTATTTGCTTGATGCCGAAAGGTATCGCGTCTTGGGGCAGCAACATAAGGCCATGGATTTCTATGATCGCGCCATTGCTGGAGCGAAAGTGAATCAGTTTATCCAAGAAGAAGCTCTTGCCAACGAACTGGCTGCCAAATTCTATCTCGACTGGGAAAGAGAAAAACTTGCAGTTGCCTATATGCAAGAAGCCTATTATTGTTACGCTCAATGGGGAGCAAAAGCTAAAATTGATGACCTTGAAAAACGATATCCACAACTGCTATATCCTATCCTCCATCGACAACCATTGGGTGAGAACACCAACAGTAAGATAACCACTCTTACCAGGGGAACAGTTTCCAACACCAGTACCTCTATCGGAGAACTGTTAGATTTGGCCAGCCTAATGAAAGCCTCCCGTAGCCTTTCCCAAGAAATTGACCTCAAGGGCGCTATCGCTAACTTTATCCAAGTCATCCAAGAAAACGCTGGAGCTGAAACCGTTGCCCTCATCTTATTGGAAGAAGATATTCTCCTGCTTGTTGCCCATGTGACAGGAGAGGAAATGTCTGTAATCACTATTCCGGTTGAGAAAACTAACAGTGTACCTTTAACCCTCATCAATCGTGTAAAAAACACACGAGAATACCTCGTCTTAGATGATGCCACAGAAGACAATGACTATAGCCGAGATGACTACATCCAAAAGCATCAACCAAAGTCAGTTTTATGTATACCTTTAATTGACAGAGGCCAACTGATTGGCATTCTCTACTTGGAAAACAATCAAGTATCCGGAGCATTCACCAGCGATCGTATAGAGATATTGAATTTGCTCTGTTCCCAAGCAGCAATAACCCTGCAAAATGCCCAATTATATGACAAAGAACAACTGGCACGTCAAGAGTTACAACAAGCATTAACCGATTTACAACAAGCACAATTGCAATTAGTGCAAAGTGAAAAAATGGCAACTTTGGGAAATCTAGTCGCGGGAGTCGCCCACGAAATCAATAATCCTGTGGGCTTTATCGGTGGCAATGTAGATGCAGCCCAAGAACATTTGCAAGATTTGCTATCCATCCTTTCTCTCTATCAAGAAAATACCTCTCCTCCTCAAGAAATTGCTCAAGAAATTGAAGAACTAGAACCAGATTTTATTGCCGAAGATTTCCCCAAACTAATTGCATCAATGGAAGAGGGATGTAATATCATTCGCAATATCAGCAAATCTCTACGAACATTTTCCCGTACAGATACTGTCAGCAAAACCGAGTTTAATCTGCACGACGGGATAGATAGCACCTTATTAATCTTAAAATACCGCCTGAAAGCAAATGAGAAAAGACCAGCCATTGAAATTGTCAAAAAATATGGGGATATTCCACAAGTCAAATGCTATCCAGGGCAACTCAATCAAGTGTTTATGAATTTATTGGCGAATGCAATAGATGCTTTAGATGAAAGCAATCAAGGAAAAATTTTTCAGGAAATAGAAAAAGACCAAAATCAGATTACCATTGAAACAGAATTAAGTGCAGACAAAAAAAGCGTTATAGTCCGAATTGCTGACAATGGAACGGGAATGCCAGAAGAAGTGAAAGCACGCATTTTCCAGCAAGGATATACCACCAAAGGAGTGGGCAAAGGAACTGGTTTAGGAATGGCGATCGCCCATCAAATAGTCACAGAAAAACATGGTGGTATGATTAGTTGTGATTCAACAGTTGGGCAAGGTACAATTTTTACTATCGTGATTCCTAGATAAAATATAGTCTTTTG
>NZ_JBNHEP010000304.1:0-3970 GCF_050015995.1 Dapis brunnea BLCC-M229
ACCAGAAACAGGCCAAACCTATTGGTGGATATTACCACGAGTCAGGACAGATTTGCTCACGGGGTGACAAGCAACTCAAAAGTATTGTGGGATAAGGGTTTAAAGGGCATAAGCAGGGGAGAAAAATTGACAGGTTTTATGATAATAATAATCATTCTCAGTGGTGGTGTGGGTGAGCTTCGCTCACCCACACCACCAACCCATATTGAACTATTGTTCAATTAATGTCCAACAGAACATTTATGTAAGTCCATTAAAAAATTTTAATAATCAGATGAATGGTAAGAGTTTGAGTATAAATAATTAACTATTATTTAATATCGACAGAGCTTTTAATCCTCTTTGATACTTCGACTTTTTCTGAGGATTAAAATTCATCAGATCTGTGACGAGTTCAACTAAATATTCCCAAGCCATGACCCACAATTCACCATACATACCTACCCAAAAATTACTATGTCTTTTATCTTTTCGCCTCAGCTCTGTTAATCTACAAATGTAGTTTTGATACCCGGATTTTTTGATAAGTTTACCTTGATAAAATGAAGCTGTGTAAGCAATAGCAATAAGTAAAATTAAATTGGTCAAACGTTGTGTATTAGCTCGACTACCTTCTAGATTATATCCACCTGTTTTACAGTCTTTAAACATAGCTTCAATACCCATTCGAGAGCGATAAATTTTGATGACTTCATCCAAGGTTTCAATATTTGTTAGTAAATACCAAGGTTCCTTTTCTACCTTTTTTTTATATTTTCTCTTCCAATAAGCAGCTAAGTTAAAACTTCCAAATCCTTTCTTCTGAGTCAGATTAATGTTACTCAAAAATATTTTAGTTCCTGGAGATACAGGTAAATTCCTCAATAACTGGTATTTTTGACGATTTTTTCTATAGTTAGTATCTTGTTTTTGTCGGTTGTAGGAAATTAATTTTTTGAGTTCTCGCTCTAACTTTTAGCCAATGAGATAACTCTACACCATGAAATTAAGAGTCTCCAATAATCACCAACTTATATTTTTTTAATAACCGTAAAACTGGCTTAATAACTGCCTTTTGTTCGGCTAAATTGGTAGAGCCTTTTTTCGGCAAAATCTGCCAGTAAATAGGTAATGCTCTTTTTTGATAAATGACTGCAATCACGAAGATATTATTATGTTTCCATTGTGTTCTATCTATGGTTAAAATTAATTGGCTACCATCCGAAAACTCCCTCTGAATAATCATCATTATTATAGGGAACCAAAACAAGGGCAAGCTCAAAGATGCAGGATGTTAAAAATCTTTGTATATGTTTTCGACGGCTTTCATACTGAATTGGTAAAGGAAAACAAGCTGCCAACCTTTCTATTTTTACTGTTTTCTGGACAGTAATTAACCTTGCCTAAGATTTTTAAAGTTTGGACTTGAGTATCGGTCAAAGATTGTTTAAAATATGACTCATACAATGATAAAAATTGCATTTAGGTCAGTCTATATCTGTAAGTGGACTGACTTTTTTTAGCATAAAATGTGACTGATGGCCATAGCTCCTTAATTGACATAAAAATCAACTTTAATTGGGGGAGAAGGGGTGGGTTTGCGAAGCAAACCCACCCCTTCTCTTAGAATGATTATCATTATCATTGATAAAAAATCCATATTTTCAAGCTCGCTTGAATCCAAGAAACCCTTATCCCACAATAGTTTTGAGCTGCCTGTCACCCCGTGAGACAGATTTGTTTAGTGCGGTACTGCAAGATTTTGCCCAGCACTTTGAGATTGGGGCTAAAAAGCGAGTAATTCTAGTATTAGATCGAGCCGGGTGGCATACAAGCGTTCGCGTCAGCGGAACGGAGTTCTATCGCTTGGAGGTGCCAGATGGTATTCACTTATTCCCCCTACCTCCTTACTCTCCTGAGCTACAGCCTGCAGAGAGATTATGGCATGCAGGTCAATGAAGTTGTGGCTAATCAGGCGTTTGACTCGATCGCAGAGGTAGAAGAACTGATTGAACAACGCTGTTGCCATTTACTGAGAAGACCAGATTTGCTCCGAGGAATCACTTTCTACCATTGGTGGCCTCAAGTCATGTCTGAAGATACTTATATTATGGTTAATTAATGTGACTTGATATTAGTTATTCCTCTGTCAAACCATATTATTCATCCCGCAAATATGCAACGCCACTTTTTGCTATATTATTTTCCAAAATGCACTTAGTCAAGTTCAAATGATTAAAACAGGAGAATTTGTTGATGCTGATTTTCGACACTATCTATCTGTGAAATCAACAAATTTAATCAAAAATATTTTTGATAACCATAGCTTCGCCCTCCCCACTCCAAAGGTGGGGTAAAACTTAAGCCCATTCTTAACCTAACCCGCTACCCCATCAGGTGGCGGCCCCAAAGCCAAGCGCAACCCCTCAAAAAACTCCACTGGCATCACCCCCAGCAACCCACTCAACAAACCAACAAGCGTATCAATAGACAAAAAATCCAGAATTTTCCGTCCAAAAATCTTAACTACCACCACCACTTCACTTGCTAATTACTCCACCGTAATCAAACTATCCTTAAAATCCTGCAACAGAGCAGGTATCCCAATCTCTAAAATAGTCACAGCATCCTCAAACTGAAGATCCACAAGAGTTTCACTGCTGTGCATTTTGTTATTATCTAATTAAGTTAGTGCAGGCAAACGACCTTCAACCCTCTGATATTGCCTAGTTAACAGCCAAGTTTGACTAGCTTCGTAGGTATCGCCAGCAAAAGATAGTTGGTAATTTTCAGAGGGATTATAAACATAGCTTTGACCTGAAGTATTGGTGATTAAAATTAACACTTGAGGGGGGAAAGCAGTGCGGTCTATCCACAGTTCGGTAAACTGTAAATTGAGAGCCTTATTTGCCTGAATTTCTACTTCTGGTAAATCTTCGACTTGTTGGAAACGTTGTCGCAACACCGTTAATATACTTTCATCGCTGCTTTCTACATCGTAAGCACTACTATCTACGACGCGAACAATTATATTTGACTCCGGTGCGTTGTCTAGGTAGCCTACAAATGTGCCGTCGATGACTTGGGTAATGTTGCTGGCTATTTGTAACAGAATTTCTCCAGAGACTCTGGTTTTGGTATCAGCTAATTGGTGAAGGCTATCACTATCAGTTCCCAGACATTCAAGGTCTGATATTTCCCATTCTGTGCTGGCAAGTTTTTGGCCGAGTAATTGGAGAATATCGGCGAGATTGACTGCTAGGGTGTTGTTATTCGGTTGGCGATCGCTTATGGTGATTCCGCGCATATTTTCTCCTTTGATTCTAGTCTGGTTGTTCTAAGAGTTCGGCTGCGCCTCTGATAAAGCCAGAAGTAGTACCTATCTTGGGGTCGTTGATGTAAAAACGGTGTTGATGTGGCGGTCTGGGATGTCCGGGGCGCATCCTGCCACTACGGGGAAAGGTGGGACTGGTAAAGTCGATGTCGCGCACCGGATGGTTGTTGGCATCATATTCCCGTCTTTGATAAATTCTGTTGTTAATTGTATCCCACCGCAGCACTGAATGAGGACCTATTGCGTTGGTGTCTGGTCCTGAAATCCTGGAGGGTCGAGCGCTTTTCTCAACGGGGGTCGAGTCTGCATATTTGGCATAAATTTCTGGTTGTGAGGGCATCAAGCATTAGGAAGTTTTTAGATTAAAGATTGATTTTTTAATTGTATCATAAATTGGCAGATATATACAGCTAAATTATTAGGAATTAAAGCATTAATAATTAGCGGATGGCTATATATAACTGTTGATAATTCAGGGATTTATAGTACAATATATAGTAAGCATTCAGCCGTCAGTTATTAGCAAGCCTCCTGGGTCGTAACTACGCGATTCAGCTATTAATTTTAGGAATGTCAAAGCAACCTTTGAAATTGAGAAAAAAGTAAGGATTCAGGTGAGAGCGATCGCACTCTGGGTTTGATGAAGGGAAATACCAG
>NZ_JBNHEP010000305.1:0-1984 GCF_050015995.1 Dapis brunnea BLCC-M229
AAAATATGTTCCCTAAACCGTTATATGGTTCAGCATAATTTGGTTGAAGTTCAATAGCTTTTTGATAATGTTTAATAGCTGCATCAATTTCCTGTTTATCCTGAAGTGCAACAGCTAAATTATTATGAGTTTGAGCATAATTAAGATTAACTTTTAATGACTCTTGATAATAAGCGATCGCCCGCTCTATTTCACCTGCTTGATAAGCACATAAACCCAAAAGTCCTAAAGCTCGAAAATTCTGGGGCTGCTTTTGAATAATATTTTGACAAATATTTGCTGTTTCTTGAAAGTTTCCCGACTTGTATTCTGCCAAAGCTTGTTTGATCTGAGCGGCGGTAAATTTTGTCTCCCTAATTTTTGGCATTTGCTCCGCAGAATAATTATGCACTAGGTATTTTTTTAAACTTTCCTCAACTTGCTCAAATACACCATCCCAATCTCCAATGTTTGCCTGTCTAAATAATCGAGCTGTGGGATACCAAGGACTATCATTTCTATCTAACATCCAGCGCCAGTCAGACACAAAAGGTAATAAAATCCAGACTGGTTTTCCCAATGCTCCTGCCAAATGCGCCACTGCTGTATCTATACTAATTACTAAATCTAATTGTTTTATTGCTGCTGCCGTATCAGCTAAATTCTTAAAAGATGAACCTAAATTATGTATTTGAGTTTGAGAGTTCAGCCATTCTAAATCCGCTGGCAATACTTCCTTTTGCAAAATATAAAAATTAGTTTTACCTATACTGAGAATTTCCTGTAAATATTCAACTGGGCAAGAGCGTTTTTGGCTAGTGTTAATGTTACTGTTTGTTTGCCAACATATGCCGATTTTGAGATTTTTTTCAGGAGCAGGTGGGATGGCAAAATTGGTTAACTTTGGTACAGATAAGTAAGGAATTTCAGCAGGTATAGTTTCTAGAGTAGTCTGGAAAATTCGAGGTAGACTCATCAATGGAATTTGCAGGTGAAAATCTGGTAAATTTTCACCTCTAATCAATAATTTATCAATTCCTGAAACAGTCGTAAATAATAACTTCAAACCAGCTTGATGAAGTTCAACAATTACACGCCCTTCTAATTTTTTCACTAGAGGAATATAGCGGATAAATTGAATGGAATCTCCTAAACCTTGTTCAGTATAAACTAACAAAGTTTTACCCTGAAAATTTGAGCCATCCCACAAAGGTTGAGAGAAATTACGAGAGGTAAAATCTTTCTTTTGCCAGCGCCATTCATATTCATAAAACCCTTGAATAAAATTTCCCTGTTTGAGCAAGATACTTGCCAGACCAAAGCGAGCATTTGCATGATTTTTATCTAATTTCAGGGCTTGTTCATAATATTGTCGAGATTCTGTAAGTTTTCCTAACTCTAAAAATATTTTCCCTAAACCGTTATACGGTTCAACATAATTTTGCTTAAGTTCAAGGGCTTTTTGATAATGTTTAATGCCTGCTTCAAATTGCTGGTTATCCTTAAGTGCCAAACCCAAATTACTATGAATTTCGGGATTATTTGGATTCAGTTTCACTGCTTGAGCAAGGTAGGAAACTGCTTCTTTTGGTTGCCCCTCTAAACCAGTAATAACTCCTAATAAATGTAGCAACCGCCAATTTTCTGTATCTCTTTCTAAGATTTGATGGCAGATTTTTTTCGCTAATTTTAAATTTCCTTTTTGATAATTCTTTACTGCGGAGTTAAAAAGATTTTCTGGAGATTCTTGAAATTGAATTAGTGCTTGTTTTATCTCAACAAATACACCATCCCAATCTCCAATGTTTGCCTGTCTAAATAATCGAGCTGTGGGATACCAAGGACTATCATTTCTATCTAACATCCAGCGCCAGTCAGACACAAAAGGTAATAAAATCCAGACTGGTTTTCCCAATGCTCCTGCCAAATGCGCCACTGCTGTATCTATACTAATTACTAAATCTAATTGTTTTATTGCTGCTGCCGTATCAGCTAAATTCTTAAA
>NZ_JBNHEP010000306.1:0-7168 GCF_050015995.1 Dapis brunnea BLCC-M229
AATTACTTTTTTGCTCTTTATTAGCCCAGTTAATGTTTATTATTCTTATGTTGTAGGGACGTTCGCATTTTTGTTATGCAACGTCCCTACCTCCCCACACTTCCCCACACTCCCCACACTTCCCCACACTCCCCACACTTCCCCACACTCCCCACAAGGTTTTCAGGAGTTCCTTATCAGGGATAGCTTAAAAGGAGAGGCTTTAGACCACAATTAATAATTAATTATTAATTATTTAATGAGGCATTTTGGTCGGCAAAGTAATAGTAAATTCTGTTCCATGATCAGAGTTAGAAATTACTTGAATTTTTCCACCATGCTGTTTAAGAATCTGGTAGCAATTTGTTAATCCTAAACCGGTACCTTGACCAACAGGTTTTGTCGTAAAAAATGGGTCAAATAATTTGTCTAAAATATTTGCTGGTATTACCGGACCATTATTCCAAAAACTTACTCTAACTCGATCTATATCTATTTTTTCTGTTTGAATTTTCAAAGTAGGAACAAAATCTATTTGACTTGCTTGCAATTCAAATTCTGGTTCATTAATGGCATCAAGAGCATTGGCAAGTATATCCATAAATACTTGATTCATATTAGCTGGATAACACTCAACTAAAGATAAATCTCCATAGTTTTTAATTAATTTGATTGAGTGAAGTTTATAATTTAAAATTACCAGAGTATTTTCAATACCTTCATTGAGATTAATAGATTTAACATCCGCTTCATCCAGGTGAGAAAAATTTCTTAAAGACTGAACAATTTGTCGAATCCTTTCTGCACCATTTTTCATAGAAGATAAAATTTTCCACAAATCTTCAGTTAAAAAATCTAAGTCAATTTCTTCTAGATAATCTTCAATTTCTGGCTTTGGTTGAGGATAATGCTGCTGATATAAATCTACTAACTCTAACAAAGTTTCGGCATATTCTTTGGCATACTTAGTATTGCCAGAAATAAAGTTAATTGGATTATTAATTTCATGGGCAACTCCAGCAACCATTTTCCCTAAACTAGACATTTTTTCTGTCTGAATAAGTTGGGATTGAGTTTCTCGAAGTTGCTGTAGTGCTTTAGTAAGTTCAATAGTCCGTTCTTCCACGCGCTTTTCTAAAGTTTTTTGAGATATTTCTAGCTGATGAGTATATTCTCCCACCCACAAAATAAGTTTATTTAAAGAAACCGCTAATAATCCAACTTCATCTTCTGTATTCACAGTAGCTTGTAGCTGGAAATTAGATTCTTTAGTAACTCTTTGAGCAACTTCAGTCACTTGTTTTAAAGGATTAGCAATTAAACTACTGATGTAAATTGCTAAAAATGTTGCAGTTCCTAGAGAAATAAAAATACTAATAAGAAGAATTCTTCTTTTTAATTTAATTACTATATCAAAACTAGAATTAGCTTGCAAATATTGGCTCTCTGCTACTTTCAGAATAGAGGTTAATTTTCCCGATAAACGCTCGAATTTTAGATCTATTTGAGTAGCTCCTTTGTCAGTTAATGAAACAATTATTGCTTTTTGCGCTTGAGGCACTTCCTCTGGTTTTAAATTAGGTGGGTCAATTTTTTTCCATAGAGATTCAATCCTATCTACATAATCGTTTGTGACTGTTGTATAAGATTTTAATAGTTCTTGATATTTCCTAACTTCTATAGCTAAATCATTAGGATGAGTATCTATAAAAACAGCAAGCTCTTCTAAATTTTTTCTCACTCTACTAACATATCCTAAAAATTTTGCTTTCTCAAAATCAAACCAAATATTTTTAGTCAATGCTGGAACTAAATTTTGAGGATGGGAAGTCATTCCCAATACAGATTTTTCCAGATCGTTCAGAATTTTACTTTGTTTGTCTGCAATATTTAATGTTTTTAGCGCCTGCTTTTCAGCATATTCTGAAATTATTAAGCCTATAGTAATTCCAATTACTGCAACACCAATAGCTATGGCATAACTATAACCAAATTTTTGAGCAATACTCAGACGCTTTAATACATTACTTATCTTATTGCTCTTAAATTTACTTAGCCGTTTCAAAATATTATTTTTATTTGGCTGTCGCATCTTATTTATTAGAGAATAATTAACTTCTATCTCTTGGCAATAGTCATTTTGTTCAGATTGCATAAAAACTTGTATTTTTATTAGCTATTTTATTTTCAGCAACTATAATAAATAGTTCAGAGTAGGGGAAGATTTTGAGGGAAAAATCGGCCTTATGTCTAGCTTTTCCGCTAAACCAGCTCCTACATTTATTTTCAAGTTTAACTAAATATACCTACTTATTTACAACTGATAACTGATAACTGATAACTGAAATGACCAACTCCGAAAATTTAGCACCCTGAAATGTCTGATATTTTTATCTCTAGATTTTCTCTCAAATGATAACTGATAACTGAAATGACCAACTCCGAAAATTTAGCACCCTGAAATATCTGATATTTTTATCTCTATTTTATTTCAAAAAATGTGTATTTTTCACAGAAAAAAAATCTTAATGAAGTCAGAAGTTATAAGTCATAAGTCAGAAGTTATAAGTTGTTTTGTCACGGGAATTTTGAACAATCCTCCAAAAACATTTCGCCAATCAAGGCGGGGTTTTAGACCCAATTATTTTGATAATTTTTTGATTTATAGCACTACGCAAATAGGTTAGGAAATTTCTAAATCCTGAAACCTTTTGATAGTCAACTGTTCCCAGTTAAGTGTTCCCTATTCCCGATTCAAGTAGCGCTATATCTATAGGGTTGAGCGAAATTTATGAAGCACAGTTATTTTTATTTTTTGATGCTCCCTGTTAAACTGTTCCCTATCACGTTCCAATTTTTATTCTTCAACAACATCCCTGACGGCAAATGTTAGTATTTCTGGTTTATTTGCTATTTGTGAGTTAGTAGTATTATACCAATTCCCAAAAGTATTGCTAGACTTAAGTCCTACTTCAATTATTAAGTAATTAACACAGATAAAATTACTTTTTTGCTCTTTATTAGCCTAGTTAATGTTTATTATTCTTATTTTGTAGGGACGTTGCATGCAACTACCCCGTTAAACTGTTTCATATACCCTAAAATCTAGAACTTTTTACCTAACTCAAATCTCATAATTATTGTGTTTAACTTGCTCTTAAAATAACACTTGCCCAAATTAAAATTTACTTGTGAATAACGATAGATTATTGTGCAATTAGATCCCCTTCTCCGATCGCCTGATAAACATCACGAATCAAATCGTAATCAGTATCATTAGCAACTACGAGTTTAGAAGTCTTATATTTCTTTGTAGATTTTCCCTTTGCCAAAGCTATCACTAATTGTTCTTGATTGTTAACAATAAGATTTTTATACTCTTCAACTACCTGAGAATTTAGTTTATTACTAACAATAATTACATCACTAGGTAACAAAGCAGTTTTAGCTATGATCGGAAAATCATTTTCTGATGCATTCTCTGTTTTGAGGAGAAAATCATAGTCTGAAGTAGATCCTCCCCACGCATCAACCTTTCCTTGTTTAAAACTTTCTAGACTACCATCATCTCCCAACATCATAATTTTCAGATCGGACTTAGGATTTAATCCTGCCTCTATCAGTAGTTTTGTTACCCCCAGATGACCACCTGTGGAACCGATATATGACATCGCTATAGTTTTACCTTCTAGTTGGGCAACAGATTTAATAGGACTATTAGCATTAACTACAATTACAGAATGATAATTAGGGCGAGTCACTGCAATTAAAGGTATTGCATTTGTCCGAGCATTAATCACAACATATTCCGATGGCCCAGCTAATACCAAATCTACTTGATTCAACTGTAAAGCTGCTGTAGCTGCGATATAACTCTCAACTGGAAAAAACTCAATTTTTGTTCCCAATACTTTTTCCAGAACGGCACGAAATGGCTCATAATCACGCAACTTTTCCTTGCCAACAACATCCGTCACTGCAAATCGAAGTTTTTCTGGTTTCTTCCCTATTTCCGAGTTACGAGTATTATTTGTCGTTGCAGAACAACTGGTAATAAAGAGTAAAGTATATCCAATAAAATTACGCCGTTTCATACTTTTTTCCCACTCTAAATTTAGCTGAATTACTCAGCTACATAATAGCATTATTTATAAGAATATGTTTTTTTAACTAACCCTTAACCTAATGGCAAGCTTTTTTTAAATATTACTTAATTCTGTGAGGATATTATAGGCGAGAAAATCTTGAAATTTCCCGAAATACATGGAACCAATTCAACTACAAATTCTTCATGCTGCTGACCAAGAAGGCAGTATTCCAGCAATTGAAGATGCTGTTAATTTTTCCGCAGTTATAAACGCTCTAGAAGATGATTTTGATAATACTTTAAAATTATCTTCTGGAGACATTTATATTCCCGGACCATTCTTTAATACTAGTGATGAACTTTATGGCGAACCAGGTATCGGTGATATTTTAATTAATAATGCTCTTGGGTTTCAAGCAGTTGCTTTTGGGAACCATGAATTTGACCAAGGAACAGGAACCATTGCTAATCTAATTGCAGCAAACCCAGAAATTACAGGACCAGGAATTGGTGATGATGGTTTTCTAGGTACTCAGTTCCCCTATCTCAGCACCAATCTTGACTTCGGTCCTGATGAAAATCTTGCTGATTTTGTTTTAGCAGACGGTGGAACACCCGAACCCAATACAATTTCCGGTAGTGTTGTTATTGAAGTAGGTGGGGAAGAAATAGGTATTGTCGGTGCAACCACCCCTGCCTTACCTTCCATTGCTTCCACTGGTGATGTTGTTGTCTCGCCCACAGATAGTGATGATATTGAAGCTTTAGCTGAAATTATCCAAGAAACAGTAGATGAATTAACTGCTACAGGTATTAACAAAATAGTTCTGCTGACCCACATGCAGCAGATTAGTATTGAAGAAGAATTAGCACAACTTCTGACAGATGTTGATGTGATTATTGCTGGCGGTTCCAATACTCTTCTTGCCGCAGAAGATGACATTCTACGAGATGGAGACGAACGTGATGGTCAATATCCCCTCCAATTCACATCCGCTAGCGACGAACCTGTATTAGTCATTAATACTGACGGCAACTATAGATATGTGGGTCGCCTCATCGCTGACTTTGACGAAAATGGCATTATTACCAGTTTTGATGAAGATTTAAGTGGTGCTTATGCTACTGATGATGAGGGAGTTGACCGAGTTTACGAGGAAGATGTCGATCCAGAAGATGAAGCTGACCCCACAGTGGTAGCTGTGACAAATGCTATTAATGAGAATATTTCTGACAGAGATGGCAATATTTTCGGTTCCACAGATGTATTCCTCAACGGTACAAGAGGAAATGTCCGCACCGAAGAAACTAATTTAGGAAATCTTACGGCAGATGCAAATTTATTTATTGCTCAAGAATATGACTCTGATGTGGTAGTTTCTCTTAAAAATGGTGGCGGTATCCGCGACAATATCGGTCAGTCATTTATTCCTGCTGGGGGTACTTCCGACGATTTAGTGCAGTTGCCTCCTGCTGGAAATGATTTCGTAGGTAAAGAAGAAGGGCAAATTTCCCAGCTAGATATTGAGAATACCCTCCGCTTCAATAACGAACTAACTCTACTAACAGTTACAGCAGAAGAACTCAAACAAATTCTTGAGCATAGTGTAGCAGCAACCGCAGATGGTGCAACTCCCGGTCAATTTCCCCAGGTAGGTGGTCTTAGCTTCAGTTTTGATGCCACTCAACAAGCTATCGAATTTAGTGAAGATGCTGATGGAAATCTTACAGGTGTTGCAACTGATGGAGAGCGCGTCAGGAGTTTAGCAATTCTAGATGAAAATGGAGCGATCGCCGATGTTGTAGTTCGCAACGGTGAAATAGTTGGAAACTCAGACCGAGAAATTCGTCTGGTGACTCTCAACTTCCTTGCAGGTGGAGGCGATAGTTATCCTTTCCCACTGTTTGGCGAAAATCAAGTTGAATTGGTAAATGAAGATTTGCCAGCAGATGCAACTAATAATGCTAACTTTACTGATAACGGTTCCGAACAAGATGCACTAGCTGAGTTTCTCTCAGAAAATTTCCCTGCTGATGGCAACCCTAGTTTTACTGATGCAGATACACCTCCAGAGCAAGACGAACGGATTCAAAATTTGTCTGCACGTCAGGATACAGTCTTAACTATTCGAGGAAATGATGATGATAGTCGCCTCGTTGGTAGTGCTGATGAGGATACTATTATTGGTGGTAGTGGTAATGAGTTCTTGTTTGGTAGAGATAGCGACGATCTATTGCAAGGTCGCCTTGGTTTTGACAACTTGTTTGGTGGTGATGGTGACGATACTCTAAATGGAGGTCAAGGACGCGATCGCCTCAATAGTGGACCCGGAGATGATGAAATGACTGGTGGTGCCAGCATTGACCGTTTTATCTTTAGCACAAATCAGGCTTACAGTCAAGATGATTTAGGGGAAGATACCATTACTGATTTTGACGTGCAACGGGATATTATTCTCCTAGACAGAACAACTTTCACTGCTATTGAGGACGGAGCTAATTTTGACGATGTGTTTGCTACTGTCACCAGTGATGCTGCTGTTGCTACTGACGATGCCGTAATTGTTTACAATACTAATAACGGTAATTTATTCTATAATCAGAATGGTAGTGATGCAGGGTTAGGCAGTGGTGGTTTATTCGTCACCCTGGAAAATGCACCTACACTTGACGCTGATAATTTTGTGTTTAGAGGGTAGGAGTCAGTACGCAACAAACATCAACCTGTAGGGGTGGGTTCAACCGTTAATTGTGATATTTGACAATAAATCACATAAACCCACCCCCAACCCCAACACATATTTATCAACAGATAGGGGGGCAGGTTTATTTTATTTAATTCTCATTATCATCATCAACGGCAAAACCTGCCCCTACAATTTCAATGATCGTATCCAACAATAAACCATCCAAACATTAATTATCAAAAAAAAACCATACAAAAATCAGTAGGGGTGGGTTCAACCGTTAATTGTGATATTTGACAATAAATCACGTAAACCCAACCCGAACCCCAAAAAAATTTATCAATGGATGAGGGCAGGTTGATTTTATTTAATTCTCATTATCATCATCAACGGCAAAACCTGCCCCTACAATTTC
>NZ_JBNHEP010000306.1:7268-39643 GCF_050015995.1 Dapis brunnea BLCC-M229
TTTAATTCTCATTATCATCATCAACGGCAAAACCTGCCCCTACAATTTCAATGATTATACCCAACAATAAACCATCTAAACATTAATTATCAAAAAAAAACAACCCATACAAAAACCTGTAGGGGTGGGTTCACCATTTAATTATTATACTCAACAATAAATCATGTAAACCCACCCCGAACCCCAACACATATTTATCAACAGATAGGGGGGCAGGTTGATTTTATTTAATTCTCATTATCATCATCAACGGCAAAACCTGCCCCTACAATTTCAATGGTTGTACCCAACAATAAACCATCTAAACCCATACAAAAACCAGTAGGGGTGGGTTCACCATTAAATTATCATACTCAACAATAAATCATGTAAACCCACCCCGAACCCCAACAAATATTTATCAATAGATGAGGGCAGGTTTATTTTATTTCATTCTCATTATCATCATCAACGGTAAAACCTGCCCCTACAATTTCAACGATCATATCCAACAATAAACCATCTAAACATTAATTATCAAAAAAAACAACCCATACAAAAACCAGTAGGGGTGGGTTCACCATTCAATTATCATACCTGACAATAAAGTTAGATAAACCCACCCCATAACCATTTCATTCTCATTATCACCATTAATGGCAAAACCTGCCCCTACAATTTTATGGGTTGAATTTCTTCAATGACAAACTGGACTTCTTTGCGATCGCCAACTTAAAGGCCACATTAACTGTCGGCCACATACAATATTCCTGCTTTAGAAAATAGATAAAGCAACTTTTCATCTTTATTTTTATCTCTACAAATCAATCTATTTTCCTCTCTTCAAAAAAAGCTTTCGGGATTCATTTAAGTGATCTCACTTAACCACTACAAAAAAGTAAGCCATTTAGCCTATATATAGATAATTTTCATCAGTATTATCACAATTTTTCTAGGTTATTTTCAGAAAAAACGTATCAGAATAAATACATATTTATATTGTTTTAGTAAAGATACCTCTTTACCTATTGCACTTTTTATAAAAATTGTGCATCATAGTAAATGACAAGTAAACCAGGGGAGGTCGAAAATAAATATTCTGATTTATCCTCTATATTCAAGAAGTTAAAAATTACAACAAAACAAACAAACCAACGAGAATAATTAAAATGAAAACAACAAAAACTTCTTCCCTAATATCTCAAGCAGCATTCTGTGGAAAGAGTGCATTGGTGGCGACTATAGCAGTAGCAGCAAGCGTGACTTCTGCTGGAGCAATTACTCTTGATTTTGACAAAGATGCTAACGGTAATGATCTTGAAGCTGGCACAGTTATTGACATTGACGCTTCAAATAAACAGCATCTTCAGGTAAACCCTTGGTCAGACCTTCCAATTGGCGTTGAAATTGAAAAAGTTGGTAGCAATGGCAAAGGTGTTACCTTATTCAACAGTAGTTGTAATCCTTTTGAGATTGAAAACTCAGGAAGTAATAAAAATAATTATAGCAACTATGACCCACTAAATAGTGGAATTACCGACGCCTGCAATAAGAAGATTGGAAGCAAAACATATGGAGATGAAGACCTAGCAACTGGAGGGAATTTGAATACACGAGCAAGAGGTAACATCCTTATTGTTCAAGAGAATAACAAAACAAACAATAGTGAAAAATTATTTACAGCTCCAGACGATCAGGGCGATGGTGGTGCAATCAAATTTACCTTTGAAGAGGATATTGCATTAGGAAATATCGAATTTCTTGATTTTGATAAGACAGATTCTAATAAAATTAACTTGATAGCTAGAGACGCAAGTGACAACATCATAGCAAACTATACATTTTCAAGGGCTACAGGAGAAGTAATTGACAACGTTGCAAACAAAGTATTTGCAAATGCTGTTAATGAGACTAATGTAGATGAAGCTTTTACAGCAGACAAGCTTACTGGTAATCCCTACGTTGAATACTTTTTAGCTAATCAAAGTGTAGTTCCTCATAAGTTTGAAAACTCTGTCTGGGATTTTTACTTTGAAGAAGAACTAGGACAAGTTCGGAGTCTTGAAGTTCAATTTAACGGTATAAGTGGCGCTATCTCTGAGATATCATACGAAAAAACATATAAGGATTTCATTTCCGAACCCAAAGTTCGCGTACCAGAGCCTAGCAGTATAGCAGCTTTAGCCTTCATCGGTGGTGGAATGTTCCTTTCCCGTCGTCGTCAGTCTCACTAAGAAGTTATCTTGAACTATAAATTGCATCTACTTTAAATTCTAAAGCACAAAAAAATAAAATTCCTATAACTGGCATTCTCCTAAAAGCTCAACAGGAGAGTTCCAGTATGTTTTTGTTTGTATATTCATACCCGCATTTCTGGGCTTTGTTGTATGAAAGTAGCGATATAGCTCCTGCTAGACCTTGTCAGCATCAAAACTATTTAGGTAAACGAGTCAAACGTGGTTTGTTCAGAAGTTCAACAGGTAAAGTGATCAATGCTGACGTTAATGGTAGCCTTCAGATAATTAGAAAGAAATTCCCAGGGGCATTTACTGCCGTTTGCGTAGCATTCCGTAGGATGGCAATAGTGAGCTGTGCCGTACAGCCAGTATTGGTTAATCCAATATCAAGATAAAAGCTGTTTCATTTTTCTACAGTTTTTTTCGTACGGTGATATCAAATTTGGATAATTATTATAGCCTAGTCATTGCGACTTACACTCGTGGAAGGAAGCAATCTCAGGGGTGACGCGAGATTGCTTCCTATCGTCGCAATGACGACACCGGATTCTATATTATAGGAACGGGGGCGGGTTTATCTAAATAATTGCTAACACCATTAATTTAACGCGGAACCCGCCCCTACTATTCTAACCAGGCTTGAGATTTGGTATAACCTGTAATATCATGTTAGGATAATCACTAACTATAAAGTCATTGCGAGTGGAACGGAGTGGAAGGAAGCAATCTCGCCCAACCCTGAGATTGCTTCCTATTGTCGCAATGACAACTATTCAACCGGATTTGATATGACTCCTCCAATTCAAATAATTTTAATTATGACCAGGTACTTAATATAATGCCAAAAAACCCAATTTCCTCCTTGAAACTGGGCTTTTATTACCATACTTAAATATTATTCAGATACCGATAAAAACAAAATAAAAAGCAAACAATTTAAAATCAGAAATAGATTTCAACAATAACTTGTAATATCCTCTCCACAAACATCCGCTAGAAAAGTTAAAGCCCTAAATCTTAAGCCGATAAATTGGTCGTACAAAGGATTAAGTTTACACATAGGAGGAATGTGAAAAAGTAGATGTCCGAATAGTTTTACATCTCTCTCAAAAGGACATTGAGCCGGGATTAATTGACATAACCAATGTGCCATTTTTGAATTGTTTACTTCTACACCATCAAGATATTTTCTAATTGGTTGTAGTAGCTTATCTAAATAGTTATGATGTGCTGGAGCAACTTCTGGTGAAATACTTGTAATCGAGCTCATAATCGGATAATCCTATATAAATTCAACTCTATCAATATATTTCTACTTTAACTTTGATGTCACCCAATTGCATAGTTAAATTGACCTGTTTTGAGAAACTTTCACAATTGCTTTAAATTTTTACCCTACTATTGTGAAGATTCGATTAAGTATTTGAATTTGTGTTTCAAATCACTAGCTTTTATTAAAAAAATTTGTTAATCCGGATATTAAATAATTAAAACCTAAAAAAGAATTATTATCTATAAAATTTAGGAAAATCTTTAGTAAATTTACATAAAAAAATAGTTATAGAAAAAGTTAAATCAAGCAAATTGTTGTCTACTATACTTATATTTTAATTTTATTATGTTATTTAGAAAAATATTTTGATCTAAATCACAATAATGTAGGGACTTTCCATGGCAAGTCCCTACAGAAGTTAAAAAAGAGCGTTGCTGAATAAATGTATGATATTCAGGAGTTAGGAGTTAGGAGTCAGGAGTCATAAGGTAGAAAAGAATTTTTTCCTCACCAATTGTAGTTTATAGGTATAATTTGTAGTTAATTTAAGAACTCTTCAATATCTGACTCAATGAGTTTCATACCTAAAAATCAGCAACGCCAAAAAAAGGTTTATTAATTTGCTGGAGATATCTATTAAAATAAAATCAATTATCGCACATAAATCATCAATTTTCTCCCCCTACTCTGTACGGACGTTGCATGCAACGTCCCTACCTACTCCCTACTCCCTATTTTCTGCAGATATCTATTACAATATTCAGAATATTCTGAATATTTTTCACCGTCGCCAATAAGGTCGCCCTTTCCAGAAAACTCCTACAGCTAAACTTATTAATGAAGCTTTAGATGCACTTAGCAATATAGAAGGTAAAGGGAGGAAAGACTTTAATAATAAACCAATAAATAAACATAAAACTAGCGCCCAAAGACTAGAATTATTCAGTAACCATTCTTTCTGCCACCATTCCAATAAATAAACTGCTAATGCTCCCATTCCTACTGCTACCCCTATGGGTATTAAAACTCCAAAAATAGGAGATGAAAATAACATATTCAATGGTTTCAGAATCACAAAAAAATAAGTGAGGCTGAGGATTAATAATACTTCTGAAGCTACTACTGTCAAAGTAGCGATAAAACTTACTAAAGATAGTTCTTGCCAAGGTAAATTTTTTAAACGTTGCCAAATATTATTCATTAGTTTATAGTTTTTTGTGGGATTAGAAAAATCAGGTTAATTTTAAATTATACCAAATAATTAGTTATAATAAAGTAGGTGGGTTACGCGACAGCACAACCCAAGAAAAGCTTGCTGGTATTGGCTTGTTTTTAATATATTGCTTTTAATAGACCTCTTGCAAAAGTTTTAATTATATCAATTCAAGATCTAAAATCAACAATTTCATCTCCCTCCATACCTATTCCCTATTCCCTATTCCCTGACTTCTGCAAGAAGTCTAATATAAATATTTAACCAAAGATTATATTACCGAAAAATTAAGGTTTAAAGCCTCTCCTTTCAAGGAGAAAAAGCGGTCGAAGGATGGCGAGGTCTCCGTTCCCTCCGGGACGCTATCCTAGGTCATGCTCCGCAAACGCGTTTCATGTCGCGTAGCGTTTCATGTCGGCTCAAGCGCCGAAAACGCTTGCCTCCAATCGACCAAGAGAGTGGTCGGAAAGCGGAGCATGGAGTAGGATGGGATGGATGGGTTATACCATTTATCAAAAAGAATGCTATATCCGATTGGGTGGGGAAGTTTGGGGTGTTTGGGGAGGTAGGGATGTTGCATAACAAAAATGCGAACGTCCGTACAACATAAGAATAATAAACATTAACTGGGCTAATAAAGAGCAAAAAATTAATTTCCCCTGTGTTAATTACTTAATAATTGAAGTGCGACTTAAGTATAGCAAATACTTTTGGGAATTGGTATTACCTAATCATATCCAATCGACCAAGGGCACAAAAAAATTTCTTTTAGCCAATCCTCTTCTTTTTAAGAAGAGGTAATTATTAATTATTAATTGTTAATTATTAATTATTGAAATAGGACTTACGCGAAGAAACCTGATTTCTACTATAAATCTTATGTTTGAACAATTGAACAATAGACCTCTAGGAAAAAACCTGGTTTCTAAGTTACTATGGGTAAATTCTGTTCTAGTAAAATTCTCTGTATTACTATTCCCAGGAAGTGATTGATTAATTACCAGTTTGTTGCTGAATACGAATCAATTCAGCTTGAATTTTTTCTCGCAAAGTTGGATCGGTTTTTTGAGTCATTGTAATTCGATTAAACCGAGAAACTGTCAAATCATTTCCTTCAATAATTTTTTTAGCTTGATTGCAGTAACTAACAGCAATTACCTGAATATTTTGTGGTAAAGTATTAACACTGCTTTTCTGATTACAAATAATCGGCGGTACAGACCCACCGGGACTTTGTTTTTGAAATTCATTTTGAATTTCTCTATATACTCCTATTCTCAAGTTCTCAATTTGTAAGACTGAAACAGCATACTTTGTTATTTCTTCAGCAGTTACTGCTTGATCTGTGAAAGATTCTTGAGCATAAGCTGGTGTATCAAATATAGGATTTAATGATGGGTTTGACACTCTAGGTATTATGCCCATCATTAAGCCTAATGTAGACAAAGTTACGACGAATAAAGACCGGGATATCAGTCTCTGGGGGCATAGTTGAATATTACAAACTAAAGCTTTAATGTTCATAGTTCCGATCAAGAATAAAAATTAAACTACCTAAATTATTTAGAATTATTTTAATGTGAGAAAGTTCCCATTTAATTAAGGGTATTTAATGAAAGTAGAGAAGATTCAAGTAACTTAATATACAGCATATTATCTCTAGTTTCTGCCAAAAAATTTATTGACAGGAACTATATAGTTGATTTAATCAGCATATTTTAAATATTTAATTTTTCACAGTTTTGCTTTAAGAACTAAAATAAGTTGGTAAAATATTTAACGAGTGCTAATTCTAGATACTGAAAATCTATAAATTTTATAACCCAAAGAGAATCCCCACAGCTTTTTATTTGGGCCAATAGTGACCACAATCAATGCAGTAGTAATTAACCCAACCTTGGCTGATATTTTCACTCCCACATTTGGAGCAAGATGGAACAAGGAAACGCTTAAGTATCTTCGTCAGAAAAATTGATTTTAGTATGTGCCTAAACTCAAACTTTTCCTCCAGGAATGCTTCAATATCACCTATGTAAGTGCAGTGATAATTAACATGCGCGATCGTGTTTTTATCTGTGTCGTTGCTGAAACCTTGGGATGAATGTTTGCACAAAAGGTAAATTCCATCTTTTACTTCCTCTTTCTCTAAAGCTATAATTCTAGGACGCAAAAGACCCAACGCCCCCCACACTCCCCACACTAATTCCAGAACGCAAATATGCAACGCCTTATCTGTTCTTTGCAGTGCTTCTCCGAGTCCATCGATATTTCTTTTGAGTTTTATATTCAAGCTGTCGTCTAAACTCATAAAAGCACTGTTTAGTAAGGACAAAAGCTGGCCTTGGCTGGCCTTTTTTACAGATTAATCAGAGTTTTATATTATACAGTAATGGCTTTGCTGAATAAAAACCTCAGAAGCCTGATAAATCAAGCTTTTTTTCAATCAACTTTATCAAGAAAAAATATTGCACAGCAAGGAGTTCAGGATATTCATGCAACAAAGACAATAGTAATTATTTTATATAATTAATCTAGGTGTAATTCATTACCTTTAGTCTAATTAACTGATGCAGAAAATTCTCAACTATCAACTCCTAGAAGAAATTTATGCCAGCGATCGCACGGTTGTGTATCGCGGCTACGCAGAATTATACAAAAAATCAGTCATCCTCAAACTCCCGAACCATCCCTATCCGAATTTCCAGCAGTTAACTCAATATCGCAACGCTTATACCCTGGTGAAAAACTTGAACATTCCGGGAGTAGTAAAAATGTTAGCACTGGAAAAATTTGAGCAACGTTTAATGTTAGTAATGGAAGATTTTGGCGGCATATCTCTGCCCAAATATGTCAATCAGGAAAATATTTCTAAGTGGATAAATGGAATAGACATAAGTCAATTTTTTAACATCGCTCTACAAATAATTAACCCCCTAGAAAAATTACACCAAAATCGGATTATTTATAAAGATATTAAACCGCAAAATATTATAATTAATTCCCACACAAAGCAAATCCAACTAATAGATTTTAGTAGCACAACAAAACTCCCCAAAGAAATACCAGAAATACGCAATCCAAATACCCTAGAAGGGACTCTAGCTTATATCTCACCAGAACAAACAGGGCGAATGAATAGAGGAATTGATTATCGGAGTGATTTCTACTCATTGGGAATTACATTTTATGAATTATTAACCAGGCAACTGCCGTTTAGTTCAACAGACCCCATGGAGTTAGTTCACTTTCATATTGCTCGTCAACCACAAGCTCTAATAGAATTGAATCCCCAAATACCAGAAACTCTCAATTCTATAGTGTTGAAATTAATAGCAAAAATGCCTGAAGCACGTTATCAAACAGTAGGAGGGTTACGCTATGATTTAGAAAAATGTCAGTCTGAGTGGGAAAATACCAAGAAGGTCACAGTATTTGACCTGGGAAGAAAAGACAGTAGCAACTACTTAATTATCCCAGAAAAACTCTATGGAAGAGAGCAAGAAGTAGAAGTGTTATTAACAGCATTTGACAGAATTTGTGAGAGTAGCAAATCCCCAATAGAGTTGATGTTAGTCGGAGGATTTTCCGGGATAGGAAAATCAGCATTAGTGAATGAAATTCATAAACCAATTGTCGAAAAACGAGGTTATTTTATTGATGGAAAATTTGACCAATTTCAAAGAGATATACCATTTTCAGCATGGTTAAATGCCTTTCCAGAATTGATTAAGCAAATTTTAAGTGAACCAGAAGAAAAATTACAAGGGATAGCCACTGAATTACAAGAAATATTAGGAGAAGAAGCACAAGTAATAATAGATGTAATTCCGGAATTAGAATTATTGATTGGAAAACAACCTCCAGCCACAGAATTATCTCCGAGTGCAGCGGAAAATCGGTTCAATTTATTATTCTCAAAATTTATTTCTGTATTTGCTCAAGCAGAGCATCCTTTAGTAATATTTTTAGATGATTTACAATGGGCAGATTTGGCTTCTATGAAATTGATGAAGTTGGTGATGGGAAAAAGTGATATTAAGTATTTATTATTGATAGGAACTTACCGAGATAATGAAGTAAATGCCGGGCATCCTTTGATATTAACTATTGAAGAAATTAAAACAACTGGAGGAATAGTTAATCAAATAATTCTGTCTCCTTTAAGTCAGTCAGCACTGAATAATTTAGTAGCTGATACTATTAATTATTCTCCAGAAGAATCACTAGCACTAACAGAACAGATTTATCGCAAAACTCAAGGTAATCCATTTTTTAGCACTCAATTTATCAAGTATCTGCACAAAGAAGGATTAATTTTTTATAATGAGCAACAGGGGAAATGGTTGTTCAATTTGCCAGAAATTAAAATTTTGGCAGGGAGTGGGGATGTAGTGGAGCTGATGGCAACCGAAATTCAAAAACTACCCCGCTCGACTCAAGAATTATTAAAATTAGCAGCCTGTATAAGTAATGAGTTTGACTTAGAAACTCTCTCAATTGTATCGGAAAAATCAAGACTAGAAACGGCGTCATATTTATGGAATGCTTTATCAGAAGGATTAATTTTACCAGCAGATGAAAGCTACAAATTTTATCAGGGAGAAAAGGATGATAATTTGCCAGAAATAAGAGATGTAGAAACACCGACTTATCATTTTTTGCACGACAGGGTACAACAAGCAGCTTATAGTCTAATTCCCGAACCAATTATTTCAAACAGTTTAAGCAAGAAAATACTTACTACTACACCAAGATTTATCATCAAGCTGTGCTGAATTTACTCGGCAATTCAGAAAATCCTGAATTATTATCAGGTAGTGCTTTTAATGAAGAAAAATTTATTCCTTTTTATGAAAAAATTAATGACCGCTATGCTTTATTTCAAATCTATCTTCATAAATTAATTCTGTCTTATTTATTGGGAAATTTTCACCAAGCAAAAGATTATGTTTTGCGCGGAGAAGAATATGTTGAGGGTGGTGTCACCGGATTCTTTTATTTTCCAGTATATTACTTTTATAGTTCACTAGCTCTACTAGCTTTTTATCCTACTGCAGGAGTGGATGAACAACGGCAAATACTAGAGCAAGTGACTGTCTATGGGGAAAAAATGAAATTTTGGGCACAACACGCACCTACAAACTATTCCCATAAATACTATTTAATAGAAGCAGAAAAACACAGAATACTTGGAGACAAAATAGCAGCTATTGAAGCTTACGAACAAGCGATCGCCGGAGCTACAGAAAACGAATATATGCAAGAAGCAGCTTTAGCAAACGAACTGTGTGCCAAATTCTATCTGGAGTGGGGTAAAACAAAAATCGCCCAAACTTATATGATTGAAGCATACTATGGATATGTTAACTGGGGAGCAGTAGCCAAAGTTAAAGATTTAGAAAAACGCTATCCACAACTACTAGCTCTGATTTTGGTTCGCTCTTCTGAAAATAGCCATCTTTTCAGCAACAATATCACCTCTTCTCACACCTCCAGTAGCAACACGGAAAATATCCTCGATCTAGCAACTGTAATTAAAGTTTCTCAAACTTTGTCTGGAGAAGTGAAGCTAGAAAATTTGCTCTCAACTTTAATTAAACTGATCATGGAAAATGCGGGGGCACAAAAATGTGCTCTTATTTTACTGAAAGACCAACAATTAATACTTGAAGCAATGACTCATGTTGTAGATACAGCTATCCCTAGCGATCGTAACCAATGTCTCCAAAATTTCGAGCGACCTCGAGTACCTGTTTCCGCATCCCAAGAGTTACCCCAAGCATTAATTAACTATATCTGGCGCACTCAAAAATTTCAGGTATTGGATGACGCTAGTACAGAAACAACATGGGTAAAAGACCCCTATCTGAAACGACAGCAACCTAAGTCTATATTATGTACTCCCATTACCAAGCAAAGCAAACTTATCGGTATTATCTACTTAGAAAACAATTTAATAAAAGGTGCATTTACTCCTAAAAGATTACAGTTATTAGAAATGATTACGACTCAAGCAGCAATTTCTCTAGAAAATGCTTTGCTTTACGATACTTTAGAACAAAAAGTCGAGCAACGCACCCTACAATTAAATGAAAAAAATCAGACTTTAGCTCAAACTCTAGAAGAATTAAAACGCACTCAAACTCAACTAATTCAATCCGAAAAAATGTCATCTTTAGGGCAGTTAGTAGCAGGAGTAGCCCACGAAATTAATAATCCAGTCAACTTTATTTCTGGCAATATCAAATATACTACTGAATACGCTCAGGACTTATTAGATGTCATTCAAGTTTATCAGGATAATTATCCCCAACCTGTTGATGAAGTTATAGATATTATTGAAGATGTGGAATTAGATTTTTTAGTTGAAGATTTGCCGAAGCTATTAAATTCGATGAAAGTAGGAGCTAATCGAATTAAAGAAATTGTCGAATCTTTACGTAATTTTTCTCGTCTTGATGAATCAGAAGTTAAGAATGTAGATATACATGAAGGGATAGATTCTACTCTGATGATTCTCCAAAGTAATCTCAAAGCTCAACCCCATGAATTGGAAATTAAAGTTGTGAAAAATTACGGTCAATTACCCAAAGTCAGATGCTATCCCGGCGAACTGAATCAGGTATTTATAAATATTATTAGTAATGCTATTGATGCACTACAACCCATGAGAAATCCCAACAGTAATTCGCCTCCTCAAATTACTATTACTACGGAAATAGAAGCAGAAAATCAAGTCAGAATTCGGATTGCTGATAATGGTATGGGTATGAGTGAGGTAGTGCAAAAAAGAATATTTGACCCCTTCTACACAACGAAAGAAGTAGGAAAAGGTACGGGGTTAGGTTTAGCAATTAGTTATCAAATTATTGTGGAACGTCATGGGGGAAATTTAGAATGTATTTCTACTCCCGGAGTAGGTTCAGAATTTATAATCTCAATTCCCCTACGACAATAATTATTGCAACCATAAAAAGGAAGGAAAATTAACAATTTTTGGGAAGTTTAAACTAAAAATTCTCATTCCCTTCTATTAACACTAAAAATTGATACTCATATCCACGCAGATGAGAATCTAATTGTAAAGTGTATACTCCACTCAGAGAAATAACACCTCTCCACTCACTTTCATTACCTTCAACATTGGGTTCTCTTGCCATAAGTTGGCCATCAGGACTAATAATTGCTGGAAAAACATCCCCAAAATTTCTGATAGTTAGGGTCTGACCCTGAATCATCCTGACCCGGTAGTTATGACTACCAGCACCAATAATCTCACCTCTAACAATAGCTGTGTCGCTTTCTGGCGAAAAAGTAATAGTCTTATTTACTCTTGGACAAGTGCTACGAGTTCGGTTCTTGGCAACCCAACCTGTAACAGGATTAGTAATTTGTAGCCAACCAGATTTTTCATCTGCCACAGAAACAAAGGTATTATTGTTAAGTTGAGCAACCACATTACCTTCTTTAACTTCTGGAGTGCTACGAACATTCAGAGGTGCTTCAGGATCATCTACTATAGCCATAACTATTTTGCATCCTGATGTTGGTGGTGTAACTATAACTAGACTAGATTTTTGACTAACTAAATCTGAGGAATTGAGAGTTGAAGATGAAGACTTTAAAGGAAAACTATTCATATTAGGAAATCCTGGAGGTGGTAAAACTACAACTGTGCTGGAATTAGCAAGAAGAGAGGTAATTATTAATTGTTAATTGCTGAACAATTCCAATCTTATTAGACCTTTCGACATGGGAAAATCACAATCAGGAAATTTCGGATTTATTAGTCGAGCAACTTAGGTGTTGCTAAACCAAGGGATGAATCTTTGTAGAAAAGATAAATTCCATCTTTTACTTCCTATTTCTCTATCTAAAACTATAATTCCACAACGTAAATATGCAACCTCTACTACACTTCCCACACTCCCAAAACTCCCCACATCATGGCAAAATCACAATCAGGAAATTTCGGATTTATTAGTCGAGCAACTTAGGTGTTGCTAAACCAAGGGATGAATCTTTGTAGAAAAGATAAATTCCATCTTTTACTTCCTATTTCTCTATCTAAAACTATAATTCCACAACGTAAATATGCAACCTCTACTACACTTCCCACACTCCCAACACTCCCCAACCCCCCACATCAATTCATCCCGCAAATATGCAACCCCGTCGAGCAACTTAAGTTTAAAGACAATCTTTTTCTAACTTCGTTAATGGAGATTTAAACTAAAAATTCTCATTCCCTTCTATTAACACTAAAAATTCATACTCATATCCACGCAGATGAGAATCTAATTGTAAAGTGTATACCCCACTCACAGGTATAATACCAGTCCATTCATTTTCATTACCTTCAACATTAGTTTCCCTTACCATAAGTTGGCCATCAGGACTAATAATTGCCGGAAAGACATCCCCAAAATTTCTGATAGTTAGGATCTGACCCTGAATCATCCTGACCCGGTAGTTATGACTACCAGCACCAATAATCTCACCTCTAACAATAGCTGTGTTGCTTTCTGAGGAAAAAGTAATATACATCTGCGAAAATCAAAAATAAAATCAAGATTTATCACAACAATCCTTTGTTATTACGGATGGACCTGCATTTTCTTGCAGAATGACTAGCGATCGCTCCTTGGAACTGGAATGACATAATTACTTATCCCACACTTTGCTAATACACTATCCAGAAAATCAAGTCATAATTCGGATTGTTGATAATGGCATAAGTATGAGAAAGATGGTGCAAACAAGAATTTTTGATCCCTTCTACACCACAAAACCAGTAGTTCAATAATTAATAATTAATAATTACCCCTCCTTGAAAAGAAGAGGATTGACTAATTATGAAAATTTTTATTTATTATCCCCTATCCAAGGGGAGGCTTTAAACCAAAATTTTTCGGTAAAGGTACAGGTTTAGCTTGAGCAATTAGTTATCAAGTTATTTTTGAACGTCATGGGGAAAATGAGAATGTATTTCAACTCCCACAAAAGGTATATAATTTTTGATGAAAATTACTCTTAGATGATAATTATTGCAACCAGAAAAGGGAAAGAAAATTAACAATTTATTGGAAGTTTAAACTAAAAATTCTCATTCCCTTCTATTAAGACTAAAAATTCATACTCATATCCACGCAGATGAGAATCTAATTGTAAAGTGTATACCCCACTCACAGGTATAATACCAGTCCATTCATTTTCATTACCTTCAACATTAGTTTCCCTTACCATAAGTTGGCCATCAGGACTAATAATTGCCGGAAAGACATCCCCAAAATTTCTGATAGTTAGGATCTGACCCTGAATCATCCTGACCCGGTAGTTATGACTACCAGCACCAATAATCTCACCTCTAACAATAGCTGTGTCGCTTTCTGGCGAAAAAGTAATAGTCTTATTTACTCTTGGACAAGTGCTACGAGTTCGGTTCTTGGCAACCCAACCTGTAACAGGATTAGTAATTTGTAGCCAACCAGATTTTTCGTCTGCCACAGAAACAAAGGTATTATTGTTAAGTTGACCAACTATATTACCTTCTTTAACTTCTGGAGTGCTACGAACATTCAAAGGTGCTTCAGGATCGTCTACTATGGCCATATTAATTTGACACCCCGATGTTGGTGGTGTAATTATAACTGGACTAGGTTTTTGACTAACTAAATCTGAGGAGTTAAGAGTTGAAGATGAAGACTTTTGTTGATCGGAAACTAGGTTGCTATTCAACGTTTGTGTCTGGAAATAATTATTAGCAAATTGTGACGAACCAGACTGAATTGTGAAATAAGCTATAGAACTCGCACTCGCAAGTCCAGCTATTCCTGTAATGATTAGTTGTCCCATATTCAATGACATAATTTTTACCTCCCGATAAACTTGATTATATGTTCACTTTTTTAGTCAATTTTAATTTTAATCATCAGCATAACTGTTAACTATTAAAGCAAATATATACCGTGAATATTTTAACCATATAATAGCTAACTAAACCATGTAAAAATAGAGTTATATAAAGGTGCAAAGAAATCGCGATAAACTATTAAATACAGTCAAGAGAGAAGTTTTACAACTGCGATTGCAGTCTCTACACCATCCAGTGATAGTTAATCTTGTCCGTCAGCAACCACCCCAACAATTAAAACGTTCTTGGGATATAGAAATAAAAGTAGGAAAGCGCCCTATTGTTCAACTCCCTCCAAAAGTTAATATTATGCAAGTTTTTGACCGCATGAAAGGAAAATTACTCTTATTAGGAAATCCTGGAGGTGGCAAAACTACAACTTTACTGGAATTAGCTAGAAGGCTTGTGATTAGGATGGAAAAAGAGCCAAACTTACCAATTCCAATATTATTAGACCTTTCGACATGGAAAAATAACAATCAGGGAATTTCGGATTGGTTAGTCGATCAACTTAGGTTTAAATACAATATTCCCAAGAAAGTTACTAGGAACTGGTTAGAAAATCAGCAATTATTACCTTTAATAGATGGCTTCGATCGAGTATCCCCAGAATTATCTGAGCATTGCTTAGAAAAGATTAATAAATTCTCAGTAGATTTTCAACCAAAACACTTAGTTATTTGTAGTAGTTTTGTCGCTTATAAAAATTGTCAAAATAAGTTCAGAGTGAATGCTGCTGTCTTGTTACAACCTTTAACAGATAACCAGATTCAAGATTATTTATTGGTGGCTAGAAGTAGAGAACTTTGGAATTATATTCAGGAGGAACCAGAGTTATTAAACTTAGCTAAAACACCATTAATGTTAAGCATGATGACTTTAGCTTATGAGGAAATTTTAATTGCTGCTTGGAGAAGAATTACTTCTAAACAGGGAAAAGAAAAATACTTATTAAATGCTTATATTCGTTCTCAATTAGGGGGAGAAACTAACTATAAATGGTATTCTAGGGGTCAAGAACCACTACCAGAACAAACAAGACGGTGGTTGGCATGGTTAGCACAACGAATGGCAGCAGAAAATATTCAGGAATTTAGAATAGAAAAACTACAGTCAACTTGGTTAGATTCTCATGGCGAGTTACAGACATATCAATTAATTGTTAATTTGATTAGTGTATTATTTTGGGGGTTTACTTTTGGATTTATTTTGACATTACATTGGGAATTAAAGGCAGGGTTAATTATTGGTGCTATTGGTGGGTTAATTGGTGGGTTAATTGGTTTGCCCGGACTGAAAAATTTAGTGCTGCGAATTGTTTTATTTAGTAATGGGCATATTCCCTGGAATTATCGTCGTTTTCTGAATTATTCTGCTAGTCGATTATTGTTACAAAGAATAGGCGATCGCTATCAATTTATTCATCATTTATTGTATAAACATTTTACTGAAATGTAGTGGGAATTCCAGCTTTATTAAATACTTGTTCGGCAGTTAATTCTAATCCTTCAAATAGAGAATCTATCAGTAGGGTATCTCCCATATAAATTTGTCGCGGTGCATCTGGATAAAAAACTGTAATACTTCTAGCTTTACTATCAACAACCCACACTCTTAACACTCCTGCATCTAAATAATCTCTAGAAACTCTCAAGACTAAAATCCCTCAATTGATAGAAAATTTCTCTAGTACATTACTAATTCGTGGGCAATACGGAGGAATTATCAAAGCAGGTGAGGATCGTTTGGCTATTTTTTATGGATTAGAATATAATCAAGCAGAAATTCATATTCCTGTGGCTAAAACTCCAATTCATTTACCTCAAAATTG
The DNA here is from genome assembly GCF_050015995.1 of Dapis brunnea BLCC-M229. Taxonomy (NCBI): domain Bacteria; kingdom Bacillati; phylum Cyanobacteriota; class Cyanophyceae; order Oscillatoriales; family Microcoleaceae; genus Dapis; species Dapis brunnea. The sequence goes on from NZ_JBNHEP010000306.1 coordinate 23,715, forward strand.
GATAAGTTGGGTAAGGGGTGAAACTGATTCTTTTGGTAATCGAAATGAAGCTTCTATTCTCCAAGCTATTCAACAAGGAGTATCTCAATGGATACCTTGGGTAGCAGAGTTAGAACCAATAGAGTTGAAAAAAAGTCTTCAAGTCTATCCAGGTGAAAAACCAGCAAATGAATTAGAAACTGCTAAAAGAGATCATAATCCTATTCGTTATCAGTATCAGCTTCAAACTGGGGAACAGTATATTCATATTCCTGGAGCCAAGTTAGTATCAATTGTTTATCATTCTTTCCTGATTATTCATAAGTTATTACAAACTTATGTTAACAAAGGTATTTTGACAGAACAAGAAGTCTTAGAACACCTAAAAATAGACAATGATAGAACAATAATTATCTCTCAAAAATTAGAATCTTTACTAGGGAAGAGATTGTCATAATCTCCTCTAGAAAAACGAGAAAAAGTTATTAAAGAATTAAATGTATATTAAGTTGATATAATTTATATAAAATCCGGTTAGACAGTTGTCATTGCGACGATAGGAAGCAATCTCGCGTTACCCCTGAGATTGCTTCCTTCCACTTCGTTCCAGTCGCAATGACTTGGATATAGTAATTATTCGGATTTGATAAGTAGAGCAAGCTAAAAAAAAGAGGTTACATATTTAGCCACAAAATGCCTTAAAAGATTGATATACTTGAATTGTGAGCTAATTTACAATTTGATACATAACGCACAAAATTTATCACGCTCTACTATTTATTACTTATATATTATGTATATATTATGACCGAAAAATTTGGGTCTGGTGCCGACTCTTTTAAGAGGATAAAAAAAGAGAATATTCCTGAGTTCCAGTCCCCTTATTGCAGAGGTACTGTTCCCTGTTCCCTGTTCCCTATTCCCTACTATATAACTGAAATGACTATTCAACCTCGAAAAAGATTTGCTCAACATTGGCTGAGGAGTGACAAAGCTCTCAATAAAATTGTCCAAGCTGCTGAATTATCCGAGAGCGATCGCATCCTAGAAATTGGGCCAGGTACAGGTATCCTCACTCATCGTTTATTGCCCCTAGCAGCTTCCGTTGTTGCAGTAGAAATTGACAGAGATTTATGTCAAAAGTTAGTCAAAAAAATTGGCGGAGTAGAAAATTTTTTATTGTTACAAGGAGATATTTTATCCCTTGATTTAGAAACAAACTTGGTACAATTTTCTACTTTCCAAAATCCCAATAAAGTTGTAGCTAATATACCCTATAACATTACAGGTCCAATCCTGGAAAAACTATTAGGCACAATTGCTCAACCTGTAGCTAATACTTATGATTTAATCGTCTTATTATTACAAAAAGAAGTAGCAGATAGAATTTGCGCTCGACCAGACTCAAAAGCTTATAGTTCCCTATCAGTAAAAATTCAATATTTAGCCAACTGTGAATTTATTTGTGATGTACCTGCTAAAGCATTTTATCCGCCACCCAAAGTAGATTCGGCAGTAATACGACTACGCCCTCAATTAATAGAACCCCAGGCAAATAACCCGAAACAAATGGAAACTTTAGTTAAATTAGGTTTTGCTAGTAAACGGAAAATGTTAAGGAATAATCTTAAAGCAGTTATTGAACGGGATCGCCTTTCCGAGTTATTAGAAAAGTTAAAAGTCAACCCCCAAAGTCGTGCAGAAGATTTAAGTGTCCAGGAGTGGGTGACATTAGCAAATAGTTTAGAGGAGTTTTTACACTCTCACCGTGAAATCACTGATAATTAAGACTTACCTACGCAAAACGCGGAAGTTAAAAGTCAAAATTTAAAAGCGAGTGTGTAATTCTGAGGAAACCTCAGAATGTAAGACGGACTCAAGACAGTCAAAAGTATTGGTTAGTAAGGCTTTTAGGATTTTGTAACTGGTAAGTTATTTCTGCTATCCTGCACTAGGAGAAATCCTTGCTTTGAACAATAAACATATACAAAAAACTCCGGTTTCTAGGTTCGGAACTTATATCATGTCCGGTTGAACAGTTATAAATAATTAGGGAGGAGATAGGAGACAGGAGACAGGAGACAGGAGACAGGAGATAGGAGATAGGAGATAAGAGATAGGGAAAAAAGTGTTTTCATCACGCTCTTATCCGGACATGGTATTACCTCCAATGTTTAAGAGACCCGAACACAGTGAAATCACTGATTATAGAAGTGAGTCCTCTGCAATATTTTTTATAGGACTTACTCACGCAAAACCCGGTTGATATGAAAAATCATTGGTTTGAACAATAGACATCTAGGAAAAAACTGGGTTTCTGGGTTCGGTTGCTTAAGTCCTGTTATAGTTCCTGTGGCATCAAGACTTCATCGACTAATATTATCACTCCATTTTTAGCACGTTGGGATGACTCAATAGTGCTGGACTCATTCAGAGTAATTTTATCCTCAATAGCATCTAGATTAATTGTAATTCGATCGCCAGAAACAGTTTCCACCATTCCCTCTGCCACCTCTTCATTAGAAACAGCACCAGGAACAATGTGATAGTTCAAAAGTTTAAGTAATTTCTCCTTGTTTTCTGGTTTGAATAGCTCTTTCCTTGTAGCTTCTGGCAAAGCTGCAAAAGCTGCATCTGTGGGGACAAAAACTGTATATTCTACAGCACCGCGGGAATTGGATGAGCGGAATTGTTCCATTAAACCCGCTTGGTTTACTGCATCTGCAAAGGTTTGAAAGTTCTGATAATACTTGATTGCTGCATCAAATTCTCCAGCAATTGTACCATCAACACTGCGACTTGTTGAATTACGCCGTGGATTGAATATCGCAGCAGAATAATAGTTTTGAGCTAATACTGGCAAACTAATTAAAGCGCTGGCAGCAATAGTTAGTAACAGACCAGTCAATTTTTTCATCGGACTTGAGACAGCTTTAGTATTCATCACTACTTTTTACTTAATTATTAAAGGTTGAAAGAACAAAGTTTCTGTGCTTAGTCAAATACATGATTGGTTAAGCCCAGGGTTTTGGAAATACAAACACATATCTATGATCTTCAAGCAATTTTTCCAATTATTTCATGTATTTGATCCTCTTTTTTTAGGAGGGGTGTAACCAATGATTGGTTAGACTTTAATGGTTGCTTATCAATCCTGTCAGGGAAAATACCTAAAAGGGTCAAACCCACTATTAAGTATACAAACAAAAAGCCATCAGAGTCAAGCAACTTTGTACTTCTTTTATATATTAGCATATCTAAGTTTTAGGGGGGTACAACCAATGATTGGTTTAGTATAGTAGGTAGGTTATTGCCCATTAAGGTATAATATTTAATATGGCTAGACCCATCAAAACTATGTGACTTAAAAAACAAAAAAACAGCAAGTCAACGTATAAAATTAGCTATTATGAAAATAAGAGCTAGATAGGTTTGATTTTGATATTTGTGTTATTTACACAATATTAAAAGTTGAATTTAAATTAAATTTTTAATATTTTGACTTGACCCAGTAGGTAAGTTCTTACCCATTCAGGGAAAGTATCTAATATCCTGATAACCATCTAACTATGTGACTTAAGAAACCAAAAGACAGCAAATCAAGCTATGAAATTAGCTCCAATCAAAATAAAAGCTAGATAAATTTTGGTTTGATTTCGATATTTTTGTTATTTATATATTGTTAATATTTTTCCTTGAAGATTGACGATTTTGATCGTAATTATCGCCAGAAAATAATTGAGAAATAATCACATAAGTTTCAAGATGATTCTAATTATTATTTTGCCAAATAAAATTATCAGCTATTCCTATTTATTTTATTATTATAAACGGAGACAGTAAGATGAAACCTGAATCTCAAAAAGAATCTAAACAAAAGATAGATATTTTCAGAAAAATAGGAAATCCCAACTCCAAAATTAAAACAAAAAAATCTCAATTTAGTCAAGATAAAAACAATTCTGAACTATCAACTGTATACCTGTCACCAATCGCAGATATAGCAGCTAGAATATCCCCTATTAGCTATTTAGCATACTTGCTCTTACCTCCTGTAGTTAAAGCACAACCAATTAAAACATCAACAGATGGTACAAATACAATAGTTGAAAAAGCAGGCAATCGCTTCAATATTCATGGAGGTAGACTATCAAGAGACGGAGCAAATCTTTTTCATAGTTTTAGCGAATTTAACCTCCATAAAGGTCAAACAGCAAACTTTTCCTCAACCGAAAAAATTAAAAATATTATCACTCGTGTAAAAGGTGGTAACTCTTCATTTATTAACGGTTTAATTAAAGTAACAGGAGGCAATTCTAACCTATATATTGTTAATCCAGCCGGAATTATTTTTGGTAAAAATGCTCAACTAAATATACCCGCAGCTTTTGCCGCCACTACCGCTACTGGCATCGAATTTAACAATCAGTGGTTCAGTGCAACAGGTAAAAATAACTATGCCTCACTGACCGGAAATCCCAGTGCCTTTACTTTTCCCAAAGAAGCCGCAGGAATTATTAATAATGGCAACCTCCAAGTCAAACCAGGGCAAAACGTCACCCTCATAGCTGGGAGTGTAGTTAATAATGGCACTATCAGAGCCCCCGGTGGCAATATTCGTATTGCTGCTGTGCCAAATCAGTCAATGGTAAGAATTAGCAAAGAGGGACATTTGCTGAATTTGGAAATATCCAGCGATCGCTTCCCAGATACTCAAGATGGGCAAATAGATCCTCTGTCTTTGCCAAAAATGTTGACTGGGGAAGGTACAAGGGAGAATGCTACAAGAGTCACCATCAATCAAGATGGGCAGTTTATACTAAGTGGAGATGAAACAGCAACTACCCCCGGTTCCGTGGTTATCTCCGGTAATCTCGATGCTTCAAACACTCAATTTACTAATCGTTCCCTACCTCCCCTCAGTCAGGAAAATACAAAGGTAGTAGGGGGAAATGTTGAGATTGTTGGCGATCGGATTGCCCTTAACCAGGCTAATATTAATGTCTCAGGGGATGGAGGTGGTGGGACAGTTAGCCTAGGTAATTATACAGTTAACCAGGAACAAAATACTCACGTTCATCTTAGCTCAGATTCTATAATTTCTGCCAATGCTAATTTGACTGGTAAGGGTGGAAATGTAGCGATCGCTGGAGAGCAAATTGATATATCTGGCCACATCAGCGCCCGGGGTAGTGGAAATTTAGGCGAAGGTGGGTCTGTGCAAATTTCTGGTGGAGGCAGTTTTAGTGGCACAGTTGATTTAAGTGCTGAGAATAATGTTGGGGATATACGACTGGAGTCGGAGAATATTACGGTCAACCCAGAAACTAATTCCCAAGTTTCGGAAGCAGAAAACCATCAGTTTACCAACTTGAATGTTTCCGAAAATTCTCTAGAACAAATGACTAATAATGCAGATGTTACTTTAGCAGCAACTAATGATATTACTATCAATAATTTATCCGATCGTCAACTAAATTTAAACTCCGATAATCACAGATTAGATACACCTCAAACTCAGGTAAAACTTGTAGCCGATAGTGACCACAATCGTAGCGGTTCATTTGCTATAGACAATCAGACGTCAATTGTAAACAGAAGCAGTTCTTTAATTATTTCTGGTGAAAATTTAACAGTGGGTAAAATTACAAACAATGGTGGAGGTACAATCAGCCTCATGAGCAATCAAATTAATTTTTCTAGTGGCATTAACTCGATTAATAATATTGATGGTCAAGTTAATATTCAACCCAGATACCCCACTCAAAATATGGTAATTAACGAAAATATTAATCTAGATCAAAATGTCAATTCTAATTTAGAAGAAACAGTAGATTCTCCTCGTGAACTTGGTGGATTAGAAAATGGCGATCTAGTTCGCTCTTCCACAACAAAACTGGTTAACAATGAGAGTAAAAAAGAAAATAATAGTCTAGGGAGTAATATTACTTCAGAGCAGAAAATACCAACTATTAGCCCCCATTCAGGAAATCTAATTCTTGCTAGTCTCAACCGCCGAATATCCCCGGATAAAATCGATAAAATCCGTAGCAAAGCCTTTGCTAACGAATTAAAAATCAATCTAGATAACTTGCCAGTTATTACCGAAACTAGCATTAGAGAATCACTAAATACAGTTGCTAATCAAACAGGAAAAAAACCAGCAGTTATTTATGTTATTTCTCAACCTGAATACCTAGAATTAATTTTAGTTACCTCTCAAGGTTCACCAGTTTTTCAGAGAATAGAAGTCGCTAATAATGATGAATTGCGTCAACAAATGCGAAGCTTTATTGGAGGAGTCAGTCATCCTAGCCCTAGCAATCCCAATAAATATTTAACTGCTGCGCAAAAATTATATAAATTGTTAATTTCACCCTTAGAAGCAGAATTACAAAAACGGGAAATAGATACACTTATGTTCTCTCTAGACCCAGCCATGCGCAGTATTCCTTTTGCAGCTCTCCATGATGGCGAACAATTCTTGATAGAAAAGTACAGTATGGGGTTAATTCCTAGTATTAATATGACTGATACTAGCTACAAAAATATTAAAGATTTATCAGTCTTAGCAATGGGAGCCTCAGATTTTCAAGACCCTAATATAGTATCTTTACCTGCTGTTCCCCTAGAATTAAAAATGATTCGGCAAAATTGGCGCGGTAAAATTTTCTTTGACGAAAGTTTTACATTTGAAAATCTCCAAAAGCAACGGATAAAACAGGGAGCAAGGATTGTACATTTAGCAACTCATGGCTCTTTTCAACCTAGTGCACCTAATGAGTCTTTTATTCAGTTATGGAACGAACAATTAAAGTTCGATCAATTACGAAAGTTAGCAAAAAATGGGGAACCAATAGAATTATTAGTATTGAGTGCTTGTGAAACTGCCTTCGGTAATTTGGATGCAGAATTAGGTTTTGCTGGGTTAGCAGTGCAAGCAGGAGTTAAATCAGTTTTAGCAAGTTTATGGCAGGTGGATGATGGGGGAACCTTAGGGTTGATGAGAGAATTTTATCGGCAGTTGAGTTCGCAAGACACTACTGTGAAAGCAGAAGCGTTGAGGCAAGCACAGATAGCAATGATTAATGGCGATCTACGTCTGGAAGCAGGAAGGCTAAGAAGTAGTCGAATTGGAGATGATGGCGTGAAACTGCCAGATGCTGAATTTGCCGAAGATATGAATTTTTCCCATCCCTATTATTGGGCTTCTTTTATGATGATAGGTACTCCTTGGTAAGAGTCCGGAGTGTGGGAGATGGGGATTAGGGGGAGTGTGGGGAGATCGAAACTAATTTTTTAGATTTTTTAGGACTTACGCAAAGAAACCGGGTTTTTTGGCATAGGCTTTTTCTCTCAGATATGAAAATGGGGAAGAGGAAGGTAAGGTGGCAGGAATTGATAATCTCTTGGTAGAAGGGGAAGAGTACAACCTAGATTTCATCACCCGAGATGGAGTTTTCCCAATTATTCAGCTTTGTTGCTAGGGGCGGGTTAAACCAAAAGCATTGATAAATTTGCCATGCCGTCTTCAAAACCCGCCCCTGCACGTTTGCGGGATCATTTGATTGAATATCATTGACATACTCCCGACGTTGCGCTTACGCCAGCCCCGGGGGATTCTTCAGTCTGGGAAACCCTGACCGCTGTTTTGACAGAGGTGATGTCCTCCCCCTGTGTTTTTTGATCTTTTAGATCATAAATATCTCAGTATCATAATAAAATACCTCCTGCTTGTCAAGGAGATCGGAACGTTTAGCATGTGGAGGTATCAGACTGTTGACCCTGGCTTTCCTATACGACGCTCCTTTTCAAGAGAGCGCGGGACTTCCCGCCAGGGGAGTTAAATTTTTTTGTTTGTAGTTGGGCTTTAGCCCTCATTCTATTGTGGAGGGGCTAAAGCCCAACTACGAGCATAATTATAAGTGTTTTACCGAAAATTATATAACTTCTAACTTCTGACTTGCTATAGGGGCGGGGGAGAGTTCACCTGAATAATTGATAACACCATTAATTTAACGCCGAACCCGCTCCTACTATTGCAATATTTTGAGAGGTGATATCATATCCGGTAGCATCGTTTGTGTATAGAATCAAGGTGACAAACTAAAAAGCTTATGGCTTCCTTCCACTAAAATCTAATTATTCAATCGAACATGATATGAGCGATCGCTTCCCCTGATTCTAGCTCAATCAAATTGGGTGCATCAGCGCTCTTCTCATGCCATAATGACAAAAGTGAAATACCATGTGCAATTTGAATTGGTATCATTGCCATAGCAGTTAGCAGAGTTTCTCCCCCATCTGCACAAAAGCGATTTTTCCCGAAATATAGCACTACACAAATAGGTTAAGACGTTTATAAATACTCAAACGAGCATCAGGGATTATTTTTGACTTTTGACTCTCTTGCAAAGTTGCTCCACTTGGGGAGACCCCAAGACCGCACTTTGTGCTTTTTACTTTTGAATTGCGCGTAGCTCTATAATCCTTTGTTCTATCAATAATATTGATTCTGCTTAACCGATTAAGAAGAAATATTTTTAGCGAATAGCGAGAAAAAATTCGGTATAATTAGTATCAGTTTCTAAATTAATTTTCACCATTAATCACTGAAATAATATTTTACACATTTTTATGCTTTTTGCCATGAAAAAATTTGGAAAATCTCTCTCTAATACCTACTATTCTTTAACATTTTTATTTCATCAATTTATCCATAAGTTCAGAATAAACTTGACAAATAATTTTTTCTCTGTATTGAATATCAAATGATTCACCATAATTATTGTCACCAAATACTCAAATAACAATTAGGCATACTAAACACTAAATTTGCAACTTTAACTATTGCCTTAGTTCAAAATTTTAAGTTTTATTTAATGTTTTTATTTAATTCAGTAATTAGTAATTAATTAATCTTAAAAATACATAGATTTTTGACTACAAAATAATATTCTTGAAGACAAATGAGTATTTGTGCTTATATTATTTTTTACTAAAATATTTAAGATAATTTAGTGATTATACTGAAACTATATCTATAAATTTAGAGGAGGTTTTCCTAGTATTTTCAGGCATTGATATATTACAATAAAAAGTATCTACTCAAAAGCAAATAAATTATGAAGAGAATTATTACTATCTTGGGTATTAGTGCAATCTTGCTATCTTTTACAACTATTGCCAAAGCACAATCCAATAACCCTGAAACCAAAGCAACTATATCTGGAGAATCTCTCAAAACAGTAGAAGGCAGATCGATTACTAATGATAATTACCGTACATATATTGATGACCCAGAATCTAGTAATTCTTCTACTGAGGGAATTAAATCTTATGAGCTGCGTCGTCAAGAGCAAAACGTAGAAGTGATTCCCGGAGTCTCTATTCCAGTCAACCCAGATGAGCGTCAAGTAGAAAACCCCCTAGAAGAAGATACTTTAGACGGCGATCAATCTGGAAAAGGATTCAAATTGAAATTAGGAATCTAGAAATTATTGATGCAATCAAATTTTTGGGAATACTTTGCAAATTATAGATTCAAGTGGAAATGAAAAGTAGGGAACTGATCTTTATCAGTTCCTCGTTTTTTATCTGGTTAGTTTAACTGCTTCATAAAACTGATATAAAACGTCACTGGTTATGACATTTCAATGTTTACTTCCTGCTTCTAAATCGAATTGTCGGCAGCAAGACCTCCACAGGCATCAACAGTCAAGCCAACCCTATTTCTATTAGTTTTGAGACTCCACAGATTGACATTCTCCCGACGCTCCCTTAGCAGGAAAGCACCGGTCTTCAACCAAAGTTTGGCTTTGTTGCATGAAAGTGCTAGAAGCATTATAAAACAAGGCTTTCTCAAGAAAGATTATTAATAAGAAAAGTTTTCCCTGTAAGGGTTTCAGGATATTAATGCAACAAAGCCCCCAAAGTTTTGATAAAGTCGCGACAGTTTCACAAATCACCTTTGATTTGAGCCATCATTGCAGCGTCATCCCAATAAGAAGATACTTGTTTAATTTTACCATTTTCATTAATCTCAAACACACTAATTCCCTCTGCAACTCCCTGGTTACCATTTTTTCCAACTCCTTGCATTGTCCATTTAACTGCTGCCCCATTATCTACAATAAATATATTGTCTGGTGTCAATTCTAATTTGGCAAAAATCATCGATAATAGCCCAAAGAATTTCTCATAGTCTGACTGCACATTACTAGGTGGCTTACCGACAGGGTCATAGATAACGCCATCTTCAGTAAAGTTTTCTACCCATGCTTTGGCATTCATCGCTGCCATATTTATAAAGTAAGAGTTGACAACTGCTTCGATAGTTTCTTTTGTCATGTTTGAGTTTGATTTAGTAAGTGTTTATCGTCGAAATATAGCGCTACGCGCTAGGGAATAGGGAACAGGGAACAGGGAACAGTAAACTGTCAAAGGGTTTCAGTATTGAGAAATGTCCGCGCCCTTTGCTTCGACTGCGTATAATAGTTATGATACCAAGTTAAGATAATTAGTTACAATCAAAAATTTTTCTGTTGGACAGCAGATTGAGAATACAATTGATGATATTTAATAATTTATATAGTGGTTTTCTGATGAATGAGATATAGCACTACGCGCAAGTTAAAAGTCACAAGTCACAAGTCAAAAGTAATTTCTAACTAAGTTTGAGCATTTATAAATATCCGCGCCCTATTTGCGTAGTGCTATACAGTATTTTTTGCTATTGCCTATTCCCTGTTCCCAAAAAAAAGAGAGTAATCTTACTGAAAAAGCTAGCTGAGATACTCCCTTGTTTAATTCAAAGTTTTTATTCAATTTTGTTTTTCTGATTTGTCTTGGTTTTAAACCCAATTCAGACCTCCTAAAATATAGGTTATTAACTTGTATTACCTAGAAAATATATCTCTTCCTAGGTGATTGAGGAAAGCAATTGATTAAATACTGGCCATCTGTAACCAATCAAATATTTGGTCTAATTGCTTCAATGTTACGAGACCGTATTGCCAAAGTATCATCGGTAATTGATTATAGTCTTCTTCCTGATGTCGTAAAGCAGTAGCGATCGCAGAATCTGGGATGGACAACTCCCACTTCAAGAATTTGATTAACTGATCTTGTTTTGTGGACATGATTAAAAGTTTTCTCCAATAGTATCTTAAAAAAATTTGAAAACAGGTTTTATTTAATTATCATGATACCTAGTATCAATTATTATTCAGAAAGCCTCAGTGACTCTCATCTTTTAATCATGTGAGATATCTCAGTTGTGTCAATGATTCAGATCACAATTTTGTTCTAGATAATACTAAATTGTAGTGCTGAATGTTAGAGATCCATGAGATTTTTTGATTTAGCCTTGAAACATTTCAATATCTAGAAATTGTTATTAATTCAAGCATCCGTAGAGGTCTAGTGGAAAAGTATGCTTTTTTATAAGTAGTAAATATAAAGTAAATATCTGCTCAAAAGACCAGGAACTCGGCATCTTCTACTATCCGATCAAAATTCGATAATACGGAATTACTAGGGTGACGATCAAGGAATTTTATAAATTTCTTACAAGAGACCATAATTACATCACCCTCAGTGATATTACCGTTATAAATAATCAAAACTATTATTACTTATATCTGTACTACTATAACTAGATATGTACAGATACAGACACCCAATAAATTACGTATAAATCTATTGTTGACCAGAAAATCAGGTCTTAAGCCTCCCCTTTAAGGGGGATAAAAAAAAGAAAATTCAGTATTTCAAGCCTCCTACTGAAGTAGGAGGTACTCTTAACCAATAACTGTTTCGCTACGCGACATGTTTGCGGAGCATTCCGTAAGGAAAAAGGGTAGCTCCGACCTAGGAGGCTAACTGAAATGACCTACTTACCTGATTTAGGAGACTGCTTTAATTCTGATTCCTCAGATTTGAGCGCTCGATCTAGGACAACACGAGCTTCTTCTGCTTTCTCTTTTGCTTCTCTATAGCGTAAATTAGCCACAGCAAAAATTTTCAGCATCTTAAAACCGTCTTTAAGATTAGCAATTTCTTCAACTGTTACAGGTTCATCTGTAAATAGTACCTCAATTGCAGAACGAATTTTTAATGCCTCTTCTCTGGACTCTACAACCTTCATCTTCAGTGCCGCAAAATCGCTAAGTATTTGTACTGCCTGAGCAACAGCATCTTCTTCCTCAGAAGTAATCTCTTTTGATTCTTTTGATTCTTTGACCTCAATAAACTGCTCCGGACTAAATCCATTTTCTAATTCTGTCGGTATTTCACCAGAGTCCATCATTTCCACAAGCTTATCCATAGCTTTCTGACGGGCCCTTTCTGAATCTTTACCTCTAACAGTTATGATTGTATCTGGATTCTGAGGCAAGGTATAACTAACCATAATCTGACTAAACGTTTAGGTATTAAGTATAACCAATATACAATAAAAATGATGATATCATTTTAAATAAAGCTAGCTACAAATAATCAATAATTTTTGTTGTCCTCAGTTATTGTCAATGATGAGGAGGCAAATTTCAATAGTAGTTAGTTGAGATAAAACCTACTATCAGGGTATCCTGATGTACAAAGTTCATAATCTCAATCTGAAGTTTCAATCTCACTAGCAATGCTAAATGGATGGCTCAGAAAACTACAGAAACTATCCACAGTTAGGCAAATACTCACCTATTTGGATAGTGCTAACCCTACCTCTGAGAATTGTAGAGACTTCACAAATCTCTCCTATCCACAGTGGCAACATCGTTTTTTAATCGCTCGACTAAATTTAGCATTGTGGCTAGCTTTTTTCTTCTTTTTGACTAGAACTATACTCAATCTAATCTACTTCATACAAGGTAAATATTCTAGCTTAGAAGAGTGGGGAATTGCCAGAATTTTAGTACATTTTATTCTACTAAGCTGTATATTGTTGTTGCGAACTGCTTGGGGTCATCGTCATCTGGGTCTAATCTTTCTTAGCTCTTCTTGGGCCGTGACGATGATTAAGCAAATTTCAGATACAATTACAGGAAATGTTAATCCTGAGTTTTTTGTCTGGATGTTGACTTTCTGTACTCAGGCAACTTTAATTCCGGTCAAATGGTTTCTCCATCTAATATCCCAAATTACTATCTTAGGTTACTACTTCAGTGTCAATCAGATTATTGGTTTTGATGTAGCATCCTTTGATTGGAATTTTGTTAAGATGTGTTTTGGTATCTTCTGGCTATGCTTAATTTGTGACCTCTCAGTATACTTGTATGAATCTTTGCAAAAAACTGAATTTAATACCAAATTACAACTAGAAGTAGCATATCAAGAATTACATTCGGCTGAAGCCAAATATCGCAGCATTCTTGAGAACTCGGTTGAAGGTATTTTTCAGTCTACACCAGATGGGCGCTATATTTATGCTAATCCTACTTTAGCCAAGATATTTGGTTATGACTCACCAGAGCAACTAATGGCAAAAGTTAATGATATTGGTAAGCAAATTTATGTTAATTCTAGTCGTAGAGAAGAGTTTCTGGATTTGATTAATAGGGATGGAACAGTATTAAAATTTGAGTCTCAAGCTTATCGTGCTGATGGCAGTATTGTCTGGATTTCTGAAAATGCAAGAGCAGTAAACGATCGACAAGGTAACCTCATTGTTTATGAAGGTGATATTGAAGATATTACAGAACGCAAATGGGCAGAAGCAGAAATTAAGAAAGCATTGGAAATAGAAAAAGAGCTAAATCAACTTAAGTCTCAGTTTATTTCCATGGCATCCCATGAATTTCGTACTCCTTTAACTACCATATTAGCTTCCGCAGAAGCATTAGAATACTACGGTCATAAATGGGATGAAGAAAAAAAACGGACTTATTTGCATCGTATTCAAGCTACAGTTCAACACATGACAGGGCTGGTTAATGACATATTAGTTATTGGGAAGACGGAATCAGGTAATTTGGATTTTAACCCAGCACCATTAGATTTAGAAAGTTTCTGTCGAGATACTATAGAAGATATTAGACTCAGCATTGATAGTCAATACTCCCTTGATTTTGTCGTTCAAGAAACTAAACAATTAATCACAAAAAAATCTGCACAGACAAGTGTTTTAAATAAAATATTGCAGCTAGATTCAAATCAGCAAAATCATAGGAAAAATGATTCTCTGTTAGTAGCACAAAATCAGTCTACAGGACAAAAACCTGAAGTAGTTTTAATAGATGAAAAGTTGTTGCAACATATTCTGCATAATTTACTTTGGAATGCAGTCAAATATTCGCCCCAAGGTGGTCAAATTTACCTTAAACTTTATTACTTGAATAATCATGCAATTTTTCAAATCCAAGATGAAGGTATTGGTATTCCAGCAACAGAAAAAAAATACCTATTTAATTCTTTCTACCGCGCTCAAAATGTTGCCAATATTTCTGGTACAGGGTTGGGACTTACTATTGTCAAAAACTTTGTAGATTTACATAGAGGTCAGATTTTTGTAGAAAGTGAAGTCGGGGTGGGAACTACATTTACCGTCATATTACCATTAGACCTCTCCGGAAAAGAGGGAACACTTAACACTTAACTGGGAACACTTAACCCACCCCTAACCCCTCCCAGGAGGGGAGTAATTGATAATTTCTGGATAATAATTGATTTGATTTTTGATTTTCACGCCTATGTCTATTGAATTTAGCAAAGGAAAATATAGATGAAAAAAATTCTAGTGATTGAAGATGATAAATCAATTTTGACAATCATTACAGATATTTTAGAAGCAGAAGATTTTGTGGTAATAGGAGCAAAAAATGGCAGAGTAGGAATAGAAAAGGCTCAACAAGAAATTCCACATTTAATTCTTTGTGATGTGATGATGCCCGAAGTTGATGGGTATGGAGTATTAAAATCATTACGGGAAAATTTAGTAACAGAAGCAATTCCATTTATTTTTCTGACTGCAAAATCCACAAAAGCCGATCTAAGAGAAGGAATGGAATTAGGAGCAGATGATTACTTGACAAAACCTTTTACTAGAGATGAATTAATGAAAGCTATTAATACTAGGTTAGATAAACAAAGCGTTATTAAAAGAAGAACTCAAGAACAATTAGATGACTTAAGAAGTAGCATCACTTTATCTCTACCTCACGAATTACGCACCCCACTCAATGGAATTATTGGTTATTCACAGTTGATAATTGAAGACTTTCAAGATTTGGAAGAGAATGAAATTTTCACAATGCTAGAAAATATTAACGTTTCTGCTCACCGTTTATATCGACTAATCCAAAATTTTTTACTATATACAGATTTAGAGCTATTATCACGAGATCGAGATAGATTACAATTATTTAAAACAGGTAGTCTTAGTAATCCTAAGTCAATAATTAGGGATGTTGCTCTAGAAAAAGCAAAAAATTTTAATCGCTTAAAAGATTTAGATATTGCATCAGAAAATGTTAATTTAAAAATTTCTGAGCCTAACTTTAGGAAAATCATAGATGAGTTGTTAGACAATGCTTTTAAGTTTTCTCCTCCAGGCACAAAAGTCCAGCTAATAGGTAGGTTACTTCAGAATATTTTTGCTGTTGATTTTATAGATCATGGTACAGGAATGAGTATTAATGAAATTGCTAACGTGGGGGCTTATAAACAATTTAATCGTAAAATCTATGAGCAACAAGGTTCTGGTTTAGGTCTAGTTATTGCTAAACGGATGACTGAATTACATAATGGCAAATTAATTATCCAAAGTATTCCTGAAGAGCAAACAACTGTAACTGTTTTTCTCCCTACAAGTTAAGATGGGGGGATAGGGAGATGGGGGGATGGGGAGGGTGGGAGATGAGGAGTGTGGGGAGATGAGGAGATGGCAACCAAATATAGCATTAGAGATTGTTTGTAAAGGAAATATAAAAAGGAGATAGGGAACAGGGAACAGG